>NZ_SRIC01000212.1 GCF_004684775.1 Streptomyces sp. MZ04 | reverse complement strand
CAGCCCATCCCCCGTCCCCCGTCAGCCATCCGCCTTGATCTTCTTCATGGTGAGGTGGGATTCAAGGCGCAGGACGGCGGGCAGACCGCTGAGCTTGCCGGTGAGGAACGCTTCGTAGGCGGCGTGGTCGGCCACCGCGACGCGGAGGAAGTAGTCGGGGCGGCCGTACAAGCGACGGAACTCGATGACCTCCTCGTACGAGGCCACAGTCTCCTCGAACGCCTCGAAGGTCTCGCGGTCGGTGGCAGCGACCTCGACGTCGACGAGGACTTCCAGGCCGCGGCCCAGGGCTTCGGGATCGATGACGGCGCGGTATCCGGCGACGACGCCGGCCTCCTCCAGGCGCTTGACCCGGCGCAGGCACGGCGGTGCGGTCAGGCCCACGCGCTTGGCCAGTTCGACGTTGGTGAGCCGCCCGTCCTGACGCAGATGAAACAAAATTTCGCGATCGATCGCATCGAGTTGTACTTCATTGCCCATGAGGCAACGCTACAGCCATTATGAGCAACCATATGAGGCGGAATCTTTTCTAAAATTGCGGCATGCACATATCCCCTGCCGCTGTCGGGGCCCGTCCCTCCTCCTCCCCACCCCGGAAACGGTCCGACGCACGGGCCGCCTTCGAGGACTCCGCCTCCGTGGGCCTGGGCTTCCTCCCCCTCGGTCTCGCCTTCGGGGCGCTCACCGTCAAGGCCGGGCTCGACTGGTGGTGGGCGGGCCTTTCGGCCGCCCTCGTCTACGGCGGATCGTTCGAGTTCCTGCTCATCGGCCTGGTCACCGCCGCCGCCCCGCTCGCCGCGATCGCCGCCACCGCCTTCATGGTGAACGTCCGGCACGTGTTCTATGCCCTGTCCTTCCCGCTGGACCGTGTGCCGGGCCGCCTCGGCAAGGCGTACGCCACCTTCGCGCTCTGCGACGAGGCGTACGCGCTGACCGCCGGGAAGCAGGCACGTTCCTGGCCGGGTCGGCGCATCCTGTGGATGCAGGTCTTCATGCACCTGTACTGGGCCGGAAGCGCCACGGCCGGCGCGCTGCTCGGCGCGCTGATCCCGGACGGTGTCACCGGCCTCGAGTTCGCCCTGACCGCCCTGTTCACGGTCCTGGCCATCGACGCCCTACGTGATCGCCGCGACGACCTTTCCACGCCCGCGCTCGCTCTGCTCAGCGCCCTGATCGCCCGGCTCCTCGTCCCGGGCCAGCTGCTCCTGACCGCCTTCGCCCTGTTCACCGCCGCACTCCTGGCCCGCCACCTCACCAACGGGAGGAAGCCGAGCCATGCCTGACCCCAGCTACAGCTACGCCATCGCGGCGGTCATCGTCGCCGCCGCCGTCACCTGGGCCCTGCGCGCCCTGCCCTTCGCCGTCCTCGCCCCGCTGCGCGCCAGCGCCACCGTCCAGTACCTCAGCACCCGGATGCCCGTCGGCGTCATGGTGATCCTGGTCGTCTACTGCCTGCGCGACCTCCCCCTCACGGAGGCCCGCGCCACGGCCCCGCTCACCGCCCTTGCCGTCACCATCGGCCTGCACCTGTGGCGCCGCAACGCGCTCCTCAGCATCCTCGGCGGCACAACTGTCCATGTAATCCTGGCCAGTACGGTCTTCGCCCGGTGACGCGTCCCGCCGCTCACATGAAGCGGCGGATCAGCCGTTCCTTCGCAGCCGTGAAGGGCGGGTAGACGGCCCGTACGATGTCGGGAAACAGCGGCTTGTCGAGGCATCACGGGGGCGGCCGGGTCGACGTCGGCGAGCACCGTGGGGGCGAGGTAGCGCGATGCGCGGTCGTGCGTGCCGCCGGTGACCACGCGGCCGTCGCCGAGCAGGGCGGTGAGCCGGTCGAAGTGGCGTTCGTTGACGATGCGGCCGTAGTCGGGGCTGCGGGCGGGGTCCGTGCCGTACATCGAGGTGATGGCGTCGGCGATGTGGTCCGCCAAGGGGCCCGCGGTGCGGTCTGGCTGCGCGCGGCCTTCCGCCGCCTGCCGCTGGACGAGGACTTCGCCCGCCGGACCGTCGCCGCCGTGCTCGACGGCGTACGCACTTCCTGACGGCCTGGAGTCGTTTGTCCCGTCCATGACATCGTCACACACTCGACGCACAACGTTCATACAGTGATGCGCCCGCCCGTGCGACTCTCCCGTTGGCCCACTTGTCAACTCGCGTAGATCGCGGGCCCTGTTGGAGGGGACCCGCGGTCCGCCCGAGCCTCCGGGAGAGGACACCCCCACATGCCGGTCCCTCATATACGCCGCTGGAAACCCCTCGCGATGACGGCCGCCGCACTCCTCGTCGGGATCACCGTCCCGGCCGCCGCCGACGCCGCGACCTCGGCCCCCACGCCGGCCGCCGCACCCGCCGGCGCCTATGACGACACGTACTACCAGGACGCGCTCGGCAAGACCGGGCCCGAGCTGAAGAGCGCCCTGCACACGATCATCAGCGACCAGACCAAACTGTCGTACTCCCAGGTCTGGGACGCGCTCAAGGTCACCGACGAGGATCCGAACAACAGCAGCAACGTGCTCCTTCTCTACACCAACCGCTCACAGAGCAAGGGCGACAACGGCGGCGACCCGGACCAGTGGAACCGCGAGCACGTGTGGGCCAAGTCCCACGGCGACTTCGGCACCGCGACAGGACCGGGCACCGACATCCACCACCTGCGCCCCGAGGATGTGTCGGTCAACAGCACGCGCGGCAACAAGGACTTCGACAACGGCGGCAGCGCGGTCGGCGAGGCCCCCGGCAACTTCACGGACTCCGACTCCTTCGAGCCCCGCGACGCCGTCAAGGGCGATGTGGCCCGCATGATCCTCTACATGGCCGTGCGCTACGACGGCGAGGACGGCTTCGCGGACCTCGAGCCCAACGACAAGGTCGACAACGGCAGCGCGCCCGCCATCGGGCGTCTCTCCGTACTCAAGCAGTGGAGCGACGAGGACCCGCCGGACGCGTTCGAGAAGAACCGCAACGACGTCATCTTCGACCGGTTCCAGCACAACCGGAACCCGTTCATCGACCACCCCGAGTGGGTCGAAGCGATCTGGTGAAGCACTGCCGATGTGGGGCGGTGGCGCCCGGCTCCCGGAGCGCCGCCACCCCGCGTCAGCTGACGTGACGTCAGGAAACCACGTCAGCCAGTGGCTTGCCCTCCAGGTGTCCCGCCACATTCTGGATCGCGGCGAGCGCGATACGGACCAGCGTCTCGCGCGTGACGCCCGCGACATGCGGGGAGAGCACCACGTTCGGCGCCTTCAGCAGCCGCAGCGCGGCGGTCGGCGGCTCCGGGTCGAAGACGTCGATACCCGCCCCGGCCAGCGTGCCGGCCGTGAGCGCGTCGGCGAGGGCGTCCTGGTCGATGAGCGCGCCGCGGGCCGTGTTGACGACGAAGGCCGTCGGCTTCAGGAGCGCCAGGCGCTCGGCGTCCAGGAGATGGCGTGTCTTGTCGGTCAGCGGGGCGTGCAGGGATACGTAGTCGGAGGTGCGCAAGAGCTCATCGAGGCCGACGTGACGGGCGCCGCCGAGGCGGGCCTCCGTCTCCGCGCCCACCGAGCTCGGCCCTGCGTAGACGATCGCCATGTCGAACACGACCGCGCGGCGGGCGACTTCCTCACCGATGTGGCCGAGCCCCACGATGCCCAGCGTCTTGCCGGACAGCTCCGTGATGGACTGCTGCAGGCGGGGCAGCGCCCAGTCGGCCTCGGTCAACGCGGTGTGCGCCGGGATCAGTTGCTTGGCCAGGGCCAGCATGAGGGCGAAGGTCTGCTCGGCGACGTTCTGCTTCTCGGCGCCGCTGGAGCCGATCGAGCAGACGGCCACGGAGTGAGCGCGGGCCGCGCCCAGATCGACGTAGTCGAAGCCGTGGCTCGCGCACTGGATGACCTCGAGGCCGGGCGCCGCCGCGATGTGCTCGGCGGTGACGGGAGCCAGGCCCGTGACGATGATGTGCGCCTCGCGCAGCGCGGAGGGGTCCTCGTCGGCCGCCTCGACGACGGTGACGTGGGCCGACGCCGGAAGGAGCCCGGCGAGCGCGCCACCGGCGGCGCGGCCGCCCACGTGCGGCGAGACGATGGCCAGGACGTTCTTCACGGCGGTCACGGGGTCTCCTCGATCAGGTCGTCGGGGGTGAGGGACGCGGGCCCGGCGTGCCCGGACAGGGCCAGCGTGAGGTCGAACTCGGCGAGCAGACAGCGGATCACGTGGTCGACGCCCGCCTGGCCGTCCAGGCCGAGGCCATAGGCGTACGGCCGCCCCACGAGCACCGAATCGGCGCCCAGCGCGAGCGCCTTGAAGATGTCGTCACCGGTGCGGATCCCGCTGTCGAACAGCACGGCGAGCCGGTCGCCGACCGCCTCCACCACGCGCGGCAGGGCGTCGGCAGCCGCCACGGAGCCCGCGACCTGGCGGCCGCCGTGGTTGGAGACCACCACGCCGTCCATGCCCGCGTCGGCGGCGCGGCGCGCGTCGTCGGGGTGCAGGATGCCCTTCAGGACGATCGGCCCGTCCCAGTTCTCCCGCAGGAACTCCAGGTCCGGCCACGTCTTGGCGGGATCGGCGAACATGCCCACGAAGTGCATCACGGCCGCGTTCGGGTCCTCGTGCACCGGCTTGGCGAGGCCCGCCTGGAACGCCGGGTCGCCGAAGTAGTTGGCGGTGCCCACGCCGTGCAGGAAGGGCAGGTACGCCTGGTCGAGGTCGCGCGGCCGCCAGGCGAGCAGCGGGGTGTCGAGCGTGACGAACAGCGCCGTGAACCCGGCGGCCTTCGCCCGGTCCAGGAAGCTCTTGGTGACGTCCCGGTCCTTGGCCCAGTACAGCTGGAACCACCGCTGCGCGTCGCCCATCTCCTTGGCGACCTGCTCCATCGGCGTGCTGGACGCCGAGGACAGGATGTACGGCACGCCGCGGGCCGCGGCCGCGCGGGCGGCGGCGGACTCGCCATCCGGGTGCATGATCGACAGGACGCCGACGGGCGCGAGGGCGAGCGGGGCGGGGAGTTGATGCCCGAGCACCTCCACTGAGAGATCGCGTTCGTGTACGTCGCGCAGCATGCGCGGCACGATCCGGCGCCGCTCGAGCGCCTCGCGGTTGGCGCGGGCGGTGCTGCCGTTGCCTGCGCTGCCCGCGACATAGCCGACGGGGCCGGGGCCGAGCCGCTGCTCGGTCAGCTCCTCCAGGCGGGTCAGATCGGTGGGCAGGCGGGGCACGGCCCCGGTCATGCCGTTGAGATAGATCTCGTACTGGAAGTCCGCCCAGTGCGGCGAAGGCGTCATGTGGTGGGTCCCGTCCGGTGGCCGTGAGACTGCACTGTCTACCCGTCGATCCTTGCCACAGTGACAAGCGCCGTCCATGGCCGTACGCACCTTTTTCCGATGGGACCATCACCCTGTGACAAACATGCGCGAACGCGTCCGGCAGGAACTCCTGGCCGACACCCGGCTCGTCGAGGCCGTCGTCGACGCGGTGCACGAACAGGTTCCGGCGTACACGGCCCTCGACGGCAGCCGGTTCCCCGAGGTGCGCGCCATCGCGGCCTGGGCGAACGACCGGCTGCTCGACCACTGGGTGACGGGCGGCGCGGTCGACGCGGCCGATCTGCGGCGCTTCCGGGGGATCGCGGCGGCGCGGGCCGCGGACGGCCGCCCTTTGCAGGCCGTACTGCGCGCCTACCGGGTCGCGGCGGCGGTGCTCGCCGATGAGGTGGCCGCCCGTGCCCCGCAGTTGTCCGCGAAGGACGCCTTCGCGCTGACCCGGCTGCTGCTGACCGCCATGGACACCCTCTCCGAGGAGATGACCGCGGCGTACGCGGACACCAGTCAGCGCCTCACGGGTGACCGCGACCGGGCGCTGCAGCTGCTGCTCGACGACCTCATCGCAGGACGCCACGCCTCGCTCGGCGCGCTGACGGACCGGGCGTCCCGCCTGGGCATCCAACTCCCGGAGCGCTACTGCCTGTTGGTGGCCGAACCGTTGGACACCACGCCCCAAGACGGCGGGGCCACCGACCTCTCCCTGCACACATCGACGGCCCTGCTCAAGGCCCTCGGCGCCGACCGGGACCGCCGCGAGACGTCACTGGCGACGACCCACGCCTCGCGCGCCGTCCTGCTCCTCCCCACCACAGCCACCGATGCCCTACCCGGCGTCCTGCGAGGACACGGCTGGCGCGGCTGCGTCATCTCGGGCGAGAGCCTGGACCGCGTCGCGGTCGCCCACCGCCTCGCCGCCGGCGCCCTGGACTCCGCTCCCCCGCACGCGCACCACCCCGACCGCGTCCTGACCGACGCCGACGCGCACGTCCTCGCGCTCCTGGCCGGTCACCCCGTGGCAAGCCCCGACCGCATCGGCCGCATAGTCCTTGGCCCCCTGGTCGACCGAGCCCAGCACCACCTCCTCGAGGCACTCACCGCCTACATCGACACGGGCTCCGCCAACGCCGCGGCCCGCGAACTCCACCTCCACCCCCAGTCCGTCCGCTACCGCCTGCGCCGCGTCCGCGACATGACGGCCCGCGACCCCCGCGACCCGTGGCAGCGCCTCACCCTGGACATCGGCCGCACGATCGCCCTGGGGGCCCGGAACGGATAGAACCATCGCGAAAACTTTCCTCCCTCCGGTCACACTCCGGCGCCGAGCTCCGTCAGAGCAGCGAAGGCACTACAGAACCCGAAAGAACCCGAAGGGGATACGACGATGGAAGCACGTTCGATCACTACCGAGGTACCGATGCGCCCCCGGATGTCCCAAGATCCTCAGGAGCTCGTCCCCGAACTGGCGGAGGTGTCGGCCGCGCTCTTCAAGGCCACCGGCAACCGATCGATACCCCGGACCACGATCAGCCTGGTCCAGCTCCGCGCCGGCCAGCTCGTCGGCAACACCTACTTGACCGTTCTGCACACCGGATTCCTGCGCAAGGCCGGGGAGTCGGAGGAGCGGATCACCGCTGTGTCGTCCTGGCAGGACGCACCCTATTTCACCGGTGCCGAGCGTGCCGCCCTGGCTCTGGTGGAAGCGGTGCTCCAGCCGTCCGCGGACGGCGAGCGGGTGTCCGACGAGCTGTACGCCCAAGTGTCCGAGCACTATGACGAGAAGGCACTGATCACGTTGACCTTCGCCATCGGCCAGGTCAACTTCTTCATCCCGATCGCCCTCATCGCCAAGCCGGTCCCCGGACGGTCGTTCACGGATCCCTGGGGGTGAGGCCGAGTTCATTCACCGTGTCTTGAACGCGTGACGGCCGCGGCAAGCCCGCCGCGGCCGTCACGCTGTCCAATGCGTTTCACCAGATCCGTACGCGCTCCGCATGATCCAGCCAGAGACCGTCGCCGTCCGCCGTCCCGAACGCCTCGTGGAACTCGTCCAAGTTCCGGACGATGTTGGCCCGGAACTCCGGCGGGGAGTGCGGGTCGATGGTGAGGTACTGCTGTTCCTGCTCCTTGCGGCGCTTGGTGCGCCAGCAGTACGCCCAGTTCATGAAGAGCCGCTGGGAGCCGGTCATGCCGGCGCTCTCCGGCA
This sequence comes from Streptomyces sp. MZ04, assembly GCF_004684775.1. Classification (GTDB taxonomy): domain Bacteria; phylum Actinomycetota; class Actinomycetes; order Streptomycetales; family Streptomycetaceae; genus Streptomyces. The sequence continues at coordinate 7,431 of NZ_SRIC01000212.1, read as the reverse complement.
TCGGGGCGCCGTCGAGCGCGATCTTGTACGCCGTGTGCCCGATGGTCAGGCCGCCCAGGTCGCCGATGTTCTCGCCGACCGTCAGGGAGCCGTTGACGAACTCGCCGGGCAGGTTGCGGGGCGAGAAGGCGTCGTACTGCTTGACCAGCGCCTTCGACTTCGCCTCGAAGGCGGTCTTGTCGTCGGCGGTCCACCAGTCGTTGAGGTTGCCCGCGCCGTCGTACTGCGCGCCCTGGTCGTCGAATCCGTGGCCGATCTCGTGGCCGATGACCGAGCCGATGCCGCCGTAGTTCTCCGCGGGGTCGGCGTCGGGCGAGAAGAACGGCTTCTGCAGGATGCCCGCGGGGAAGCAGATCTCGTTGGTGCCCGGGTTGTAGTACGCGTTGACCGTCTGCGGCAGCATGAACCACTCGTCGCGGTCGACCGGCGAGCCGATCTTGGCGAGCTGCCGGTCGGACTCGAAGGCGGCGGCCGCGTGCGCGTTGCCGAGCAGGTCGTCGGCGGATACCTCGAGCGCCGAGTAGTCGCGGAAGGCGTCCGGGTAGCCGATCTTGGGGCGGAACGTGGCGAGCTTCTCGTACGCCCGCTCCTTCGTCTCGTCCGTCATCCAGTCAAGCCGGGCGATCGACTGGCGGTAGGCCTCCAGGAGGTTGGCGACGAGGTCGTCCATCATCGCCTTGGAGGACGGCGGGAAGTGCCGGGCCACGTACTCCTTGCCGACGGCCTCGCCGATGGAGCCCTCGACGAACGCGACCGCTCGCTTCCACCGGGCGCGCAGCTCCGGGGTGCCGTTGAGGGTGCGGCCGTAGAACTCGAAGTTGTTCTGGACGAAGTCGTCCGTGAGGTACGGCGCGCTGCCGCCGAGCACCCGGGTCAGCGTCCAGTCCCGCCACTGCTCGATCGGCACCTCGGCGAGGACCGCGGACAGGTGACGGAAGTAGGACGGCTGACGGACGCACGCATCGGCGATGGTGACGTCCGAGCCACCGAGCCCCTCGACATACGCCCGCCAGTCGAAGTGCGGCGCCAGGGTGACCAGTTCGTGCAGCGTGAGGAGGTTGTAGGTCTTCTGTACGTCACGCGTCTCGGCCCGCTCCCAGTGGCCGGCGGCCAGCCGGGTCTCCAGGGCGAGGACCGACTGCGCGGCCTCGGCGGGCGCGGCGTGCCGCCCGAGCGTGAGCAGCTCGGTGAGGTGGGCGACGTACTTCTCGCGGATGTCGGCGAACTTCTCGTCGCGGTAGTACGACTCGTCGGGCAGGCCGATGCCGCCCTGGAGGATGTTGAAGAGGTAGCGGTCGGAGTCGCGGTCGTCGGTGTCGATGTACGAGCCGAAGAGGCCGGAGCCGCCGACGCGCTCGAAGCGGCCGAGGAACGCCGCCAGTTCCCGGGTGTCCCGCAGGCCCGCGACCTCGTCGATCAAGGGCTGCACCGGGGCGAGCCCGTGGCCGGCGATGGCCTCCTCGTCCATGAACGAGGCGTACAGCGTGGCGATCTTGTGCGCATCCTCGGAGCCATTTCCGTCCGACGCGGCGGACGCCAGCTCCTGGATGATCACCTTCACTTGTTCCTCGGCCGCGTCGACCAACTGCACGAAGGGGCCCCAGCTGGAGCGATCATCGGGGATCGGCTCGTTCTCCAGCCAGTGACCGTTGACATGGCCGAACAGGTCGTCCTGCGGCCGGATCTCAGGGTTCATGCCCGCGCGGGCGTCATCCAGCATGCTCATTCACGCACCCTACGCGGACGAGCCGCCCCGGCACGATCGCCTTCCATGATGCGAGTTGGTATGGACATGACTGCCGAGCCCCTCCTACACTCCGCCTGAACTCATCGTGAGAGCGCTCTCATCACCCTGTTCCTCCCTGTTCCTCCCCCACCCCGTTGGAACGACAGAAGGGCACCACCATGAGACGCAGAACCGCGGCACGCGCCGGCCTCTCCTCCTTACTCCTCATCGGCTCCTGGGCGAGCATCGCGCTCGCCCCCGCCGCCGACGCCGCGCCCAAGCCCGCCGCACCCGCGTCGTCCGGGCTGCTCACCGCCCTGCAGGACGACCTCGGCCTCACACCGGGCCAGGCGCGCGAGCGCCTCGCCGACGAGAAGGCCGCCATCGCCGTCGAACGCGCGGCCCGGCGCACCGCCGGATCGACGTACGGCGGCTCCTGGTACGACGCCGACACCGGCAGGCTGACCGTCGCGACCACCGACTCCCGGAAGGCCTCCGCCCTGCGCGATACCGGCGCGGCGGTCCGCATCGTCCGCCACAGCGCGACGGAACTGGACGCCGCCAAGGAACGCGTCGACAAGCTGTCCGCCCCCTCCGGAGTGAGCAGCTGGCATGTCGCGCCCCGCAGCAACACGGTCGTGGTGAACGTCGTCGCTGCTCAAAAGGACGACAACGATGTCCGGCGCTTCGTCGACCGGGCCCGGCGGGCAGGCCCGGTCCAGGTCGATACGGTCGGCGCCGCGCCCACCACCTTCGCCGCCGGAACCGTCGGCGGCGACCCCTACTACACGGGCAACGTCCGCTGCTCGATCGGCTTCTCGGTGCACGGCGGCTTCGTCACCGCGGGCCACTGCGGGCAGGCCGGGGCCGCGGTGCGCGGCTGGGACGGCTCGGCCATCGGCGGCTTCCAGGGCTCCTCCTTCCCCGGTGACGACTACGCGTACGTCAGCGTCGGCAACGGCTGGTGGACCGTCCCTGTGGTGCTCGGCTGGGGCACCGTCTCCGACCAGTTGGTGCGGGGTTCGGCCGAAGCTCCAGTGGGGGCGTCGATCTGCCGCTCCGGTTCCACCACGCACTGGCACTGCGGCACCGTCCTCGCCAAGAACGAGACCGTCAACTACAGCCAGGGCGCCGTCCACCAGATGACCAAGACCAGCGTCTGCGCCGAACCGGGCGACTCCGGCGGCTCGTTCATCAGCGGCGACCAGGCCCAGGGCGTCACATCGGGCGGCTGGGGCAACTGCAGCGGCGGGGGCGAGACCTGGCACCAGCCGGTCAACGAGATCCTCGCGCGCTACGGCCTCACCCTGCACACCGCCTGACGGCGGGGGACCGCGCCGGGCCCGCGGGAGGGTCCGGCGCGTACACCCCCTCGGTGAGTCCTGACGGCTGGATGGCCCTAACCGGGTTCACCGCGACCGCCCCGGAGGTAGGACTGCGGCGGCCACATCCACGTACGACAGGTCCGCGAACCCCCGGTTCACGGACGGACGGAGAACCGCGATGACAGCACGGTCGGCCGGGATCCGGCGCCGCACCCGCATCGGCACGAGACTCCTCGCCATGGTCGCCGTGGGCGCGCTCACTTTGGGCGCCGCACACGAGAGCGCCCCGCCGGACGACAACGCCCCGCCGCGCGACCGGTCGCCCTTCACCGGCCTCGCGTCGCCTCAGGGACCGGTGCTCGCGGTGAAGTTCGACAACGCGCGGACGGCACGGCCGCACACCGGTATCGCGCAGGCGGACATCGTCTACGTGGAGAAGGTCGAGGGCGGCATGAGCCGGCTGATGGGCGTGTACTCCAGCCGCCTTCCGAAATCCCTCGGTCCGGTGCGCAGCGCCCGGGAGTCCGACGTCGAGCTGCTGCGGCAGTTCGGCCGCCCTGCGCTCGCCTACTCGGGGGTGCGCAGCTCGCTCAGCAAGATGCTCCGGGAGTCACCGCTGTACGTCCGCCCGCACGGCCGCCTCCCGAGCGCCTACTTCCGCGACGCCGACCGCCCCGCCCCGCACAACCTCTTCGTGCGCCCCAAGTCCGTGCTCCGCTCGGCGCCGGACGCGGACCTGCCCACCGACATCGGCTTCCGCTTCGGCCCCGCTCCGGCCGGCGGCTCCCCCGCCCTGGAGCGCACCGTCCGCTATTCCTCGGCGAGTCAGACCTTCCGCTGGTCGCCCCAGGAGGGCCGCTGGCTCGCGTCCTTCGACGGGGCCCCGGCCCGCGGCACCTCGGGGGCACGGCTCGGCGCGAAGACCATCGTCATCCAGTACGTGGACATGCCGCCCTCGCGCTACAAGGACGTCAACGGCGCGGCGACCCCGTACATCAAGACGGTGGGCAGCGGCCGGGCCACGGTCCTGCGCAACGGCAAGGCGTACAGCACCCGTTGGGAGCGCTCCGAGGCCACGGGCGGTACGTCCTTCACGCGCCCCGACGGCTCCCGGATGCCGTTCGCCCGCGGCCAGGTCTGGATGGTGTACGCGGACCGCTAGCCGCTCATGAGCAGGTGGACGGCGAGTGCGCCGGTCACGGCACTGGCCGCGAGCGCCGTCCACAGCCTCCCCCGGCTGCCGGTCAACGCCCGCCCGAGGAGCGCTCCGCCGCCCGCGAGCAGCAGTTGCCAGCTCGCGGACGCGACGAAGGCGGCCAGCACGAACGCCGTCTGCTCCAGCCGGTCGGGGTCGGTGCCGGTCCGGCCGCCGAGGACGAGCGCGGCGAAGTAGACGACGGTGATGGGGTTCAGGAGGGTGATCCCGACCGGGCTCAGATAGGCCCGTGCGGGGCCGATCGGCGCAGGGGCCCGCTCGGCCCCGTCCGCCGCCCCCCGCGCGCGGTGCTGCCGCATCGCCTTCGCACCGCCCTGCACCGCGAGCGCGATGAGCACCACGGCCGAGGCCCAGCGCAGCGGATCCATGACCGGTTCCAGTACGCGGGTGAGCGAGGTACCGCCGATCATGGCGATGAGGGCGTACAGACCGTCGGCGGTCGCTATGCCCAACGCGGCGCAGGCGCCGGTGCGCAGCGACGTCCGCGCGGTGAGCGCCACGAGGTAGGTCCCGACCGCCCCGACCGGCATGGCGATGCCATACCCGGCGAGCACGCCCGCGACCAGGGCCTCGATCACAGGTGCGTGAGCTCGGGCCTCCACGGGCGGCCGGGCTGCTGCTGGACGCGCACCGGGCGGGCGGCGGCGGACAGCGGCAGGGCGGCGGTTTTCGCGATCGTGGTCATGCGCGGATTCTGGGGAAGGCAGGAGGGAGGGGGCAACTCATTTAGCCCGGTTCGCCGCCCGCCCGCTCTTCTGCGTTCGCCTGCGCGGCCCTTCGGCGTTCTGGGCTGATGGGGGCGCCGCGCCACGACCGGAGGCGGAGTCCTGGGGACCTCCGGCCGCAGGGATGCGTGAGAGCAATTCGAAGCCTCCGTCGGCCGTGGGCCGCGCACGGATGATGCCGCCGGATCTGGCCGCCCGCTCACGCAGCCCGGCCAGGCCCTTCCCTCCGCCTGCGTGGCTGATGACCGCCGTTACCGCAGGTGCGTTGCGCACGCGTACCTGCAATTCCTGTGGATGGGCCGTCACGCTGACGTGGACGTGCGCGCCCGGGGCGTGGCGTGTGGCGTTGGACAGTCCCTCCTGGATGGTGCGGTAGGCGGGCTCGTACGCGGCCTGATGTGCTTCGGTCAGCTCGCCCTCGCGCTCCCATGTGACGGGCGTTCCCGTCGACCGTGCGCGGTTCAGTGCGTCTTCGACCTTCTGTACCCACAGCATGTCGGCTGCCGGGTCCGTGGCCCTGGGACGCACGCTGTCGGTGACGTCGTCGACGTGGAGCACATCGAACAGGTCGCGGAGCTCTTCCATGGCCCGCCGTCCCAGGTCTCCGATGAGCTGTGCCCGCTGCGCCGTCTCGGAAGGTCCGTCCCGCCGGACTTCCAGTGCGCCGGCGTGGATCACCATCAGGCCGACATAGTGCGCGACCAAGTCGTGGAGGTCGCTCGCCAGACGTGTCCGCTCCTCAAGCCGGGCGTTGCGCGCCTGAAGTGTGCGCTGCCGGCGTGCGCGCTCCGCCCGGTCCTGGTGGCTGCCGATGGCCATGCGGTGGGCGCGTACGGTCGCGGCCACGAACAGCGGGATGGCGATCATGGGCGTGACGAAGGTCATGACGTCGTACACGAGCAGGGCCGGAAACGGCAGTTGCGGAATGAAGCCGTGGAACGGCGCGTGAATCGGGTTCAGGACCGGGACACCCGCGCCCACCGCTCCAAAGGCGATCGCCCAGCGCAGACGGCCTTGGACTCCCAGGGTGTAGATCGCGACCGGGTACAGCAACATCGTTCCGTGGACCCAGACGTCCACGGTCGCCAACAGTGCCGGTACGAGTGGCCAGGCACGGCGTACGGTCATCGAGACGGACGCCAGGATCGCCAGGCCGAGGGCCACGCCGCGGTGGTCGCCCAACGGCAGCGCGGCAAACCGTGCGTCGGCCGTGCTCCACATCGGGACGAGGACCAGGTGGGAGAAGACGCTGTACAGGACCGCGAGGACCGACAGCGTCACGTCGTAGGACAGACTGCGGCGCAGCGGCCGCGGCTCCGAGACGTACCGTCGGTGACCCTGCTTGAGCCGCGCCCCTGCGGCGGGTTGAGCTATGACGAATTGCTGTGCGCGAAGCGTCACTCTGGCCAGTCCAGTGGCCCACCGCTCGCGGGTGCTTCCCGCGGAACGGGGTGTCCCCATAGCCGTCCTTTCCCTGTCACTGTGCGCTACCGATGCGAAGGCTCTTGGACTTGCTGTCACGCGAGAACAGCAACAGGGTGCAGGCACCGCGACATCAGTCGTTCTTTTTGCTAGTACGTCCGGTTCCCGCTTGCCGTTCATCGGTCATCACGCGGGTTCAGGTTCCGTCCGGCGCGGCGAACCAGCCCTGGCTGGCCCCGAATTGATCAACCAGGTCGGCCCAGTCGGGTTCCGTGGCCGGCGCTGGAGATGCCACCAGACGGCCATGCTGGTCGGACGCGGCGTCAGGGTATCCGTAGACGTCCGCATCGCCATCCGTGTAAGGGTCTGGCACCCCGCCCCGTATCGGCGTGTGCAGATGGCTGTCCACCCAAGAATCGCTCACCCGCCCACCCTTCTCCGTTCGTAGTGGGCCACGCGGCCCGCAACTCATCAGTGATCCAGGGAGTCATGCCACCGCTCGATGTTCACTTCCGTGGCTGTACCGGGAAGAAGGCCAGCAGATCCTGGGCTGCCCAGGCGAGGCTGACCAGGTGGGCGCCGGAATTCAACTCCTCGTCGAGCAGCACCCGCGCTCGTTGAATGACCCGCCCCTCGTCGGGGGGAGGCATGTCGCTAGACCTCTCGTTCAGGGAAGCGACGAGCTGTATCAAGTAGCCCCGCAGGCGCAAGCGCAGCTCTTCGGCCTCGACTTGATGATCGGGCAGCATCGAACCGTCGAGGACCAGTCGAATGATTTCCCTGACCTCGGCCGGGCAGCGTGTGTGCCGGCCGGGGTCATACGCGCGCAGCTTCTCCAGCAGTCTTCTGAGTTGGGCAGCGTCAAGAGGCGGCACTGCTTTGGCGATTGGTGTTGTCCCGGGCCAGTGGCCGTAATTCACGGACTGTGTATGGGCAGTGGCCGGCACACTGGAGGGCTCGGGGCGCATGGCAGGTCTCCATCATCTGGGGGACGGCGGCGAGAGGTTGGGGCCGAGA
>NZ_SRIC01000211.1 GCF_004684775.1 Streptomyces sp. MZ04 | reverse complement strand
TGTATAACAGAGAGCAGCAGCGGGAAGCGGTAGCCGATGTCTACGTAGAGGCCTATCGGGGCGTGTCCGGTGCCGAGTACGCGGACCGGCAGGGATTTCTTCAGCGCTTCGAGAGCACCGTGCAGCGGCCCGACTTCGACATGGTCGTCGCCGACGCGGGGGGCATCGTCGGCTGTCTCTACGGGTATCGCGCCGCGCGCACCGGTGACTGGTGGGAGGGGTTCCGCGGCATCCTGCCCGCGGAGATCGAGGAACGTACCGCTTCGGGGCGGGTCTTCATCCTGACCGAGCTCATGGTCGTGCCCGCCTACCGGCGGCAGGGCGTCTCGGAGCGGCTGCGCACGCTGCTCCTCATCCGGCACACCACCGATCTGGTCGTCGCGGTGATCAAGCGGGACGACGATCTGGGGCGTGAGGTCCTGCGGTCGTGGGGGTGGACGAAGCTCGGGGATTTCGACTCGGGCAGCTCGGGAGACTCGCGCGACTCGGGCTCGGCGGCGTCGGCCCGTCGGGCAGGGGCCGTGGCCCCGACGCCGGACGAGCTCGCTTGGGAGGGGTGGATGCGGCCCGATGCTTGAGTGGCGCCTTCAGGGAGTCAGAGAGTCAGGGAGTACGTGACTTGCTCGCCCTCAGGGAGTACATGAGGGGGATGCGAGGGCCTGATGCCGGAAAAGTTATCCACAGGCTGGGGACCCTCGCCAGCGGACTGTCGGTGGGTGCGTGCACTATGGGGTCCATGAGCGATGTGGGCGATGTGGGTGCGGGTGTCGGGGCTGTGGGTTCGTCGGGGGCAGATGGCGGTGCGGGGATGCCGGACTGGGAGAAGCGGTTCCGTGCGCCGCGGGTCTCGCTGCCGGACTGGGCGGAGGAGGCTCCGAGCCGCTCCTTGTTCGTGTCGAACGCGACGGGGACGTACGAGCTGTACGCATGGGACCGGGCGACCGGCGAGCAGCGCCAGGTGACGGACCGGGCGAACGGCACGACGGACGGCGTGCTCACGCCGGACGGCGAGTGGATCTGGTGGTTCAACGACAAGGACGGCGACGAGTTCGGCGTGTGGATGCGCCAGCCCTTCGCGGGCGGCGGCACCGACGAGCCCGCGGTGCCGGGACTCGAAGCGTCGTACCCGGCGGGGCTCGCCCTCGCGCGGGACGGGCGGATGGCGGTCGTCGGGCGCTCCACGGACGAGGACGGTTCGACGATCCATGTCGTACGTTCCCCGGGCGCCGACCCCGTCGAGATCTACCGCCACCGCGAGTCCGCGGGCGTCGGCGACCTCTCCCACGACGGCACCCTGATCGCCGTCGAGCACACGGAGCACGGCGACGCGATGCACTCCGCCCTCCGGGTGGTGCGGCCGGACGGCTCCACGGTCGCCGAGCTGGACGACACCTTGGGCGGCACGGTCGAGCTCGGCCTCGAGGTCCTCGGCTTCGCGCCGGTCGACGGGGACACGCGGCTGCTCGTCGGGCATCAGCGGCGCGGCCGCTGGGAGCCGATGGTGTGGGACGTCGCCACGGGCGAGGAGACGGACCTGGCCCTCGAGCTGCCGGGCGACGTGAGCGCCGAGTGGTATCCGGACGGTTCGGCGCTGCTCATCGCGCACAGCTTCGAGGCCCGCAGCGAGCTGTTCCGGTACGGGTTCGGCTCGGGTGATCTCGTCAGGGTCGACACGCCCGCGGGGTCGGTTTCGGGGGCGACCGCGCGGCCGGACGGCAGCGTGGAGTACCTGTGGTCGTCGGCCGCCGAGCCGCCGGTGGTGCGGTCGACGGCGGGTGGCGTCGTGCTCGACCCGCCGGGCATGAAGGCCCCGGCGTCCGTGCCGGTGGAGGACGTGTGGGTGGAGGGTCCCGGCGGTCGGGTCCACGCCCTCGTACAGAAGCCGGAGGGTGCGAGTGGCCCGCTGCCCACCGTCTTCGAGATCCACGGTGGGCCGACGTGGCACGACAGTGACGCGTTCGCGGCGGGGCCGGCTGCCTGGGTGGACCACGGGTACGCGGTGGTGCGGGTCAACTACCGCGGTTCTACCGGGTACGGGCGGGAGTGGACGGACGCGCTGAAGCACCGGGTCGGCCTGATCGAGCTCGAGGACATCGCGGCGGTGCGGGAGTGGGCGGTGACGTCGGGTCTCGCGGACCCGGAGCGGATCGTCCTGGCCGGCGGTTCCTGGGGCGGCTATCTCACCCTCCTCGGCCTCGGCACCCAGCCCGACGCCTGGGCGCTCGGCCTGGCCGCGGTGCCGGTCGCGGACTACGTGACGGCGTACCACGACGAGATGGAGGCCCTGAAGGCGATGGACCGCACGCTCCTGGGCGGTACGCCGGAGGAGGTCCCCGAGCGCTTCGAGGCCTCGTCCCCGCTGACGTACGTGGACGCGGTGAAGGCGCCGGTCTACATCTCGGCGGGCGTCAACGACCCGCGCTGCCCGATCCGCCAGATCGACCACTACGTGGACCGGCTGAAGGCGCGTGAGGCGGTGCACGAGGTGTACCGGTACGACGCGGGGCACGGCTCGCTCGTCGTGGGTGAGCGGATCAAGCAGGTGCGGTTGGAACTGGACTTCGCCGAGCGGCACCTTCGCTAGGGCCTGGGGCTCTGTCGTCAACCCCCGGGCGGGGCTTCCGGAGGGAGCCCCGTACCGTGGGGGTGTGTACCGGTTCCTGCTGACGCCCCGCTGGTGGGGGATCAACGTCTTCGTCCTGCTGGCCATCCCCGTCTGCATCTTCATGGGGTCATGGCAGCTGGGGCGCTTCGAGGACCGTGTCGAGGCGCATGACGCCGCGCAGGAACAGGCCGATCGGCAGGCCTCGCCGTCCCGCGACGAGGCGGATGCCCAGCCGTTGGACTCCCTGCTTCCCGTCGACAAGGAGACGTCCGGGGAGCTGGTGTCGGCGACGGGGCGGTACGGCAAGCAACTCCTCGTGCCGGACCGGAAGTTGGACGACAAGTCCGGTTACTACGTCTTGACGCTGCTGCGTACGGACAGTGGCAAGGAGCTGCCGGTTGTGCGGGGGTGGCTGCCGGGGAAGGCAGCGGCCAAGGCCCCGGCAGCGCCCTCCGGGAAGGTCACCGTGACGGGGGCGTTGCAGGCCTCCGAGAATCCTGGGTCGAACGGGGTCAGTGCGGCGGGAGGGCTGCCGGACGGGCAGCTCGGTGCGATCAGTGCGGCGTCGCTCGTGAATCTGGTTCCTGGTGATGTGTACGACGCGTGGGTGACGCTGGAGAAGGGCGACTCCGGTATGAAGGCGGTGCCGGCGGCCGCTCCGGAGAACTCCGGTCTTGACCTCAAGGCGTTCCAGAACCTCGGTTACACCGGGGAGTGGTTCGTCTTCGCGGGGTTCGTGGTCTTCATGTGGTTCCGGCTGTTCCGGCGGGAGCTGGAGTTTGCGCGGGACGCGGCGCTGGGGCTGGCGTAGGGGTTTCCTTCCCCAACCCCGCCCCTTCCCGAACATTCCGGCTTCGCCGGCCGTGTACGTACCGGAAGATCACCGGCTTCGCCGAGTTCGTCCTCAAACGCCGGACGGGCTGAAAGAGCTGCGGCCGTGCTGAAAGGACTGCGGCGGGCAGGGCCCGCTACGAAGCCGACAGCATGCCCGTCCGGTAGACCGTCCCCGCGCACGCGTTGCCGATCGTCGTTCCCGCCGCCGGTGCGCCCGCCGATGCCGTGAGGGATACCGTCACGCTGCCGTCGGCGACCCCGCCGTCCTCTCGGACCATCTGCGGCTCCGTGCCGCCGGGTGCGCCGCTGTCCGTGCCGCCGGCACCGCCACCTGCACCGCCGCCCTCCGTCGGAGACGGGTCGGGGGAAGGTTCGCCGCCCTCCGTGGGGCACGCCTCCGTCGGGACCCACGCGAAGCGGACCTCGTACGCCGCGCCCGGCTTGAGGACCAGCTGGCTCAGCGCCTGTGCGGGGTCCGGCAGCGACGACGCCGCGTCGCCCGCCACATGGTCGACGACGCTGATCTTCGCCTGGTCGGCCGCGCCCGCCACCGCCGTCGAGACGGATCCCGCCGCGCTGACCGTGCAGCTGCTGCCGGAGATGTTGGCGATGCGGAAGGAGCCGTACACCTTGCCGTCGGCCTCCGCCGCGCCCGAGCTCCCCGCCGCGTTGCCGAGCTGGTCGATCGTGCAGGCGGGCGAGTCCGTGGACGCCGTGCCCGAGGGGTCGGGGCCACCGGTCGCGCCGGCGCTCGCCTCGCCCTTCCCCTTGTCGCCCTTCTTGTCCTTCTTGTCCTTCTTGTCCTTGGACTTGGAGGGGCCGGAATCGCCGCCCTCGCCCTTCTCGCCCCCGTCCGGACCCTTGCCCTGGCTCGAACCGCCCTGCGTCTGCTCGCTGTTGCCCGCTATCGAAGGACGGTCGTCCGAGCCGCCGCCCGAGTTCGTGACGTGCACGAGGGCGGGGATGGCCGTACCGATGAAGAGCGCCGCGGCGGCCACACCGACCACGGCCTGGCGCTTGCGCGCGCGGCGGGCCGGGACTGCGTACCGCAGGCGCTCAAGCGCGCGGTCACCCGGCTCGATCTCCTCGACGGCCTGCCGCATCATGCGGCGCAGCGCCAGCTCGTCCGAGCCGAAGCCGTCAGCAGCGCCCGCGTCCGTGCCAGTGCCCGCCTTCGGTCCGGTCGATTCCTCGCCCTGGCCCTGGCCGTGGTTCACAGTTCCGTCCCCAGCGTGCTGCTCAAACTCGGCGTTCTCGGCGTTCTCGGCGTTCTCATCGCGCTCTCGCCCGTACTCATGCTCATGCTTGCTCATGCCGGCGCCTCCATGGCGATCCGGAGAGCCGCGATCCCGCGCGAACCGTACGCCTTCACCGAGCCGAGCGATATGCCCAGCGTCTCGGCGACCTGCGCCTCGGTCATGTCCGCGAAGTACCGCAGGACGAGGACCTCGCGCTGGCGGCGCTGAAGGCCGCGCATCGCCTTGATCAGCTCGTCCCGCTCCAGGAGGTCGTACGCCCCCTCCTCCGCGCTCGCCATGTCCGGCATCGGCTTGGAGAGCAGCTTCAGACCCAGGATCCGGCGCCGCAGCGCGGACCGCGACAGGTTCACGACGGTCTGGCGGAGGTAGGCCAAGGTCTTCTCGGGGTCCCGCACGCGCTTGCGCGCCGAGTGCACCCGGATGAACGCCTCCTGCACGACGTCCTCGCAGGACGCCGTGTCGTCGAGGAGCAGCGCCGCGAGGCCGAGCAGCGACCTGTAGTGAGCGCGGTAGGTCTCGGTCAGGTGATCGACTGTGGTGCCCGCGCTCATCGTCTCGTCAGCGCCCTCGCGCTGCGTCGGGATGCGGGCGGACCGCGTGGTGGGCATGGGCGCGATCACCGGCATACCGGCGGGCGCACGGGGACGGCGAGGCGGGCGAAGAACTGCGCCCCTCGCCTGAACCGCTGTGAATTCGAGTACCTCTGCCACGCCTGTTGGACACGCTTACCCCTCTGAGGGTTGTACGCATCGCGCAACGCGTTTGCGGCAGGCACCATCGCCGACGGCGACGGTGACGAAGCATTGAATGCCCCCATGCGTACCAGCTCTTCCCCTATGCCCATTTTTTGCAGCGCTTCGGGCCGCCCCCGGAGGGCGATCACAGAGACGCGCCCCGCCCTGCTGCCGGTTGCAGTGGACGGGGGCGAATCTTCGAACGCGGCGATGGTCCAGTTCAAGCGGTCCTGGCCACCGAGTTGGACACAGAACTTACACAGATCCCACAGAGACTTCCGCTTCGGGGAGCCCGGAGGAACTCTTCGGGGAGCCCGCAGGGGCCCTTGAAGGGCTCGCGGACTAACGCCCGGTGAACTCGGCGGCCACCAGCTCGGCGATCTGCGCGGTGTTCAAAGCGGCACCTTTGCGCAGATTGTCCCCGCAGACAAAGAGCTCAAGTGCGGTCGGATCGTCCAGCGAGCGCCGCACCCGCCCCACCCAGGTCGGGTCGGTCCCGACCACGTCGGCGGGCGTCGGGAACTCACCGGCGGCCGGGTTGTCGAAGAGTACGACGCCGGGCGCGGTGGCGATGATCTCGCGCGCGCGGGCGACGGTGACCTCGTCCTCGAAGCGGGCGTGGACGGTCAGCGAGTGCGTCGTGACGACGGGCACGCGTACGCACGTGGCGGCGACTTTGAGATCCGGCAGCCCGAGGATCTTGCGCGACTCGTCGCGCACCTTCATCTCCTCGGACGACCAGCCTTCGTCCCGCAGAGTCCCGGCCCACGGCACGACGTTCAGCGCCACGGGCTCGGGGAAGGGCCCCGTGTCGTCCCCGACGGCACGTCGTACGTCACCGGGGCTGGTGCCCAGCTCAGAGCCCGCCACCAACTGCATCTGCCGCCGCAGCGTCTCCACGCCGTCCCGCCCGGCCCCGCTCACGGCCTGGTACGAGGAGACGATCAGCTCGCGCAGACCGAACTCGGCGTGCAGCGCGCCGATGGCCACGATCATCGACAGGGTCGTGCAGTTGGGATTGGCCACGATGCCGCGCGGGCGTACGCGCGCGGCGTGCGGATTGACCTCGGGGACGACCAGAGGCACGTCCGGGTCCATCCGGAAGGCGGCGGAGTTGTCGACCACGACAACACCCTTGGACGCGGCGATGGGCGCCCACTGCGCACTGACTTCTTCAGGCACATCGAACATCGCCACATCAACACCGTCGAAGACGTCCTCGCCGAGCGCGAGGACCTCGGTCTCCTCACCGCGCACGGTGGCCTTCCGGCCGGCCGAGCGCGGTGAGGCGACGAGTCGGATCTCGCCCCAGATGTCGGCGTGCTGCGACAGGATCTGGAGCATGACCGTGCCGACGGCCCCGGTCGCTCCGACGACCGCGAGCGTCGGCTTACGGCTCATCGGCCGGTGCCTCCATAGACCACGGCCTCGTCGGTGTCCGAGTCGAGCCCGAAGGCGGTGTGTACGGCGCGCACGGACTCGTTCGCGTCGTCGGCACGGGTGACGACCGAGATGCGGATCTCCGAGGTCGAGATCAGCTCGATGTTGACCCCCGCGTCGCTGAGCGCCTCGAAGAAGGCGGCGGTGACGCCGGGGTTCGTCTTCATACCGGCGCCGACCAGCGAGATCTTCGCGATCTGGTCGTCGTACCGAAGAGATTCGAACCCGATGGCCGAGCGCGTCTTCTCGAGCGCGTCGATCGCCTTACGACCCTCGGCCTTGGGCAGAGTGAAGGAAATGTCGGTCAACCCGGTCGAGGCGGCCGAGACATTCTGGACGATCATGTCGATGTTGACCCCGGAGTCCGCGATCGCGCGGAAGATCGAGGCGGCCTCGCCCGGCTTGTCCGGCACGCCGACGACCGTGATCTTGGCCTCCGAGGTGTCGTGCGCGACACCGGAGATGATGGCCTGCTCCACCTTGCGGTCCCCTTGCGGTTCGTTGCTGACCCATGTGCCCTGAAGTCCCGAGAAGGACGATCGCACGTGAATCGGGATGTTGTAACGGCGGGCGTACTCCACACAGCGGTGGAGCAGCACCTTGGAGCCGGAGCTCGCGAGCTCCAGCATGTCCTCGAAGCTGATCCAGTCGATCTTCCGGGCCTTCTTCACGACCCGGGGATCGGCGGTGAAGACACCGTCGACATCGGTATAGATCTCGCAGACCTCGGCGTCGAGGGCGGCGGCGAGGGCGACAGCGGTCGTGTCCGACCCACCACGACCGAGCGTGGTGATGTTCTTGCCCTCCTGGCTGACTCCCTGGAACCCGGCGACGATGGCGATGTTGCCCTCGTCGATCGAGGCCCGGATCCGCCCCGGCGTCACATCGATGATCCGCGCTTTGTTGTGGACGGAGTCGGTGATGACACCGGCCTGGCTGCCGGTGAACGACTGGGCCGCGTGGCCCAGGTTTTTGATCGCCATGGCCAGCAGGGCCATGGAGATCCGCTCTCCGGCAGTCAGCAGCATGTCGAATTCGCGCCCGGCAGGGATCGGGGATACCTGCCCGGCAAGATCGATCAACTCATCCGTCGTGTCACCCATGGCGGACACCACGACAACGACCTGATGGCCGTTCTTCTTGGCGTCGACAATCCTCTTGGCGACCCGCTTGATGCCTTCGGCATCGGCTACGGAGGAGCCTCCGTACTTCTGCACGACAAGGCTCACGTGCGCTCCTCGCTCAGTCCGTTTCGTACCGCACTGCTGCGGTCGGCTCAGTCTAACGAGCGGTCGAAATTCGCCTCGCGGATATCGCATCGTGAGATGTCCCGCTCACTACGTGATCATCCACGGGCATACGCTCCCGCTGCTCGGGAGGTACGTTCCGACCGCTCGGCTTGTCGCATGCCCGCTGTGGAGTGGGGCACTCCGGAAAGTGGGGTGGGTCACAGGATCACCCGGCCCGGCGTGCGGCGTCAGCCCGTGCCGGAGCCCTCCGCGCCCTCCTGCCACTGCCAGCGGGGCACCTCCCGCAGGGGGTGCAGCTCGTCGTCGCTCGTGGCGTGCGAGTTCTGCTGGGCCACGCGGGTGCCGAACTCGATGTGCGAGCGCACCGCGCCCACGAACGGCTCGTCGTCGGGAAGCCCCGCCTCCCGCAACGACTCCAGATAGAGCGCGGCGAACCGCTCCCGCTGCTCGTCGGTGATCTTCAGATTCCGGTGTACGTCGATGAGGTGCGCGAAGCCGAGCTCACGCGTGAAGCGGTCGGGGCCGCCGAAGGACTCGGCGGTGAACCACGTGAGGTGGTCGACGTGGTGCGGCTGCCGGTGCGGGAAGAGGGTGCGCAGGACGGGGTCGGCGAGTGCCTTCGTATAGAAGACCTCCTCCAGCCGGTGGAGGGCTTCTTCGCCGCCGGCGTGGTCGTAGAGACTCTCGCGGCGCGGGCCGTCCTCTCCGCCCTTGCTGTCGTTGCTGTCATTGCTGTCATTGCTGTCGTTGCTTTTGTTGCGCTTGTTGCTTTTGTTGCCTTCGTTGCTGAGGTTCTCGGCCATGGTGACCCCCTGCCGCAATCCTGGGCCGCGCTCCTCGGCACTGCCAAGGGTGGTGAACGCCATGTACGCATGCCCCCCGACCGCCATGGGGCGCCGGTGGCGTAGGCGCTGGGATCCAGGGGTCACGAGTGCTGCGTTTGACGACAGCCCGGCACGGGGCTGGACTGGATCTTCGAGGGCTCGGTTTCCTAGTCGGCGTAGTCCTTGAGGTGTTGAGGGTGATGGCGACGGGGCGGGGAGCTGGGCCGTGGCGCCGTAGGCGTAGGTGGGGGTCTGCCGGTAGTCACCGTCGTGCGGGTCGCTGAAGACGGTCAGGGTGTCGTTGTCCCGGTCGATGAGGAGGTAGACGGGGATGCCTGCGCGGGCGTAGCCGTGACGCTTTTCGTGGCGGTCGCGGCGGTCGCGGCGGTCGGTGTCGCGGTCGCGGTCGCGGTCGCGGTCGCGGTCGCACGAGGTGACCTCGACCGTCATGAGGACGCCGCTTGGGGCTGCCCATTCACCCTGCCCCGCGAAGGTACCGATCGGGGCGAGCGCCCCGTCGGGCTTGGCGCGGCCCGCACGGCATCCCTCCATCACCAAGCCCTGCCCGGAGTACAGGCCGAGTTCTGGTCGCTGCTGCATGCACTGACGATGCAGCCACATGACGGTCTCTCCGTGGTTGCCGTCCAGCACTGATCTGACCTCCAGCTTTCCGTCGTTGAGTTAGAAAGGCGGCGGCCCGCCAGGCGATGTCCGGCTCGGGCTGCTCCGGTACGAGGACCAGGTCGTTCTGGTGCCGGGCGACGGCCGCGACCAGGCTTGACGGGTCCCAGACGGCGGGGTCCGAGGGTGGACCGGGCCCCCTCCATGGTGATCTTCACGGACCGGTGGGCCCGGCGGATTTTCCTGGCCTCGCGGACTTCCCGAAGCGCTCCTGGAAGTAGTCCCAGATCTCGGCGAACTCGTCGACCCCGGCGAGGAACTGCTCGCGGTCCTCGTCCAGCTCCCGCATGGTCACCTCGGTGATGAGCGCTGTGACCGTGGTCCCCTGCGCTGCCGCGCGAGCCTTGAGTCGCTCGTGGAACTTCTCGTCCAGGCAGATGGTCACGCGTTTCGACATGCTTCCACCGTGCAGAGAGGTTGCTGTACGCGAGAGGGTCCGGCGGCGCATCACTCCATCCCCCGCGTCGAGCGGACATGGGCGGCGATCCGCGCCCCATGGAGGTCCATGAGGCGGTCCACCTGGACCTGCATGGGGACGGAGCGGAACGTGTCGGGAACGGGCCCGCCCGTCTGACGCTCGCGCTTCTTCCGAAAAAGGTGGCCCGCCAAGGCACCGAAGTGCGCGGCCTCCTCGGCGTCCGCCTTCATCTGCTCCCGGCAGTCGTCGCACAGCCCGTCGGTGAGCTTCGTCGTCGTCTCGTCTTCCTCGCAGCCACCGCACATCATCACGACACGGGTGACGCGGGCGCGGAGCGGAGCCTGGGCGGGGCCGGGTGTCGGCTCTGGGGGCATCTTGCTCTCCAGTCTGGTGCGGGCGAGGCCACCGGGGTTGGTGACGGTGGGCGGTAGGCCCTCGGTGAGGGCGCGGGTGATGTCCTGCGGGGTGGCCCCGCGGGCCATCCATTCCGCTGCGCGGGGCGCCAGTTGATTGCATTCGCTCTCGGAGAGGGCCATGCGGGGGTCTGTGGTGCGGAGTTGGGCGAGGGCGCGGTAGGCGGGGGTGGTCTTCTCGGAGGCCGGTTCGGCTTCCTCCGGTTCCGCCTCCGCCTCCGTCGGCTCTGGGGCCGGGGTCGGTTCGTCGGTGCGGGCCAGGCCCGGCTGGTGGTCGTGGGTCACGTCACGCCCCTTCCGGGCGCGGACGAACTCGGCCCACCACTCCTCCGACCTGGGGATTCGTGACCAGTACGTCCTGGTGACCCAGCGCATCGAGTTGTCCTCGACGGTGATGTGTTCCTTGATCCGGCGGAGGTGGCCGGCCTCGGTCAGGCGCCGCAGCGAGGTGCGGATGGCTTGCTGGCCGTACCGGGGGTGCGCGGCGGCGAGGTCCTTGTAGCCCATCGCGGCGCCGTTTTCGAGGCAGTCGATGAGCGGCGCGATTTCGGCATCGCGGGGGCACAGGTGTGTGAAATCGGCCTCGCTGTACGGTTCTTCGTCATCCGCAAGGCGTTTGCCGTAGCCCGATTTGGCCATGGGGTGGGACGGGGACGGCAGGGCGGGATTAGGGTTGGCGTAGGCCACGGTCGGCTGCTTTCGAGAGGTTGGATTAGGCATCGAAGGCACTCGATACGTCGAGCTAGGCCCCGGAGCCGGTGTTGGCGCACCGACCGGGGCCGTTCCTATTGCCGCGAACGTAAAGCGGCTTTACGTTCCGGCGCAAGCTGATCACGGAACGTCACTCTTGAGGGTGACGGAGGGCTGAACTCCGGTACGGGGTTGGTTAGTTGGTTGGTTTAGAGCCCAACCAAACCAACCAAGACCCAGGGAGGAGCTCGGGACTCGGGGCTCGGAGTCCGAGGCTTGAGCTCCGGGGTGAACTGCAGGAAGTCCCACGCGGAGGCCTGGAAATGGGCTCAGGGGGCGGGACTTTGTTGCGTTACGAGTCGCCCATCAGCGTCGGGCGGCGTACGCGAGGAAGGCGGACCAGGCCGGGGCCGGGATGGTCAGGCGGGGGCCGGCCTCCGGGGGGAGCTTTGAGTCACGGATGTGGATGGTGGCGGGGCAGGCGGCCACCTCTACGCAGTTGCTGCCTTCGGCATCGCTGTACGTCGACTTGCTCCAGTCCAGGGCGACTTCGACGCAGTTGCCACCCTCGGAGTCGCTGTAGCTGGACTTGCGCCAGGCAAGGGCCATTTCGAGGCACGCATCCCCTTCTGGCCCGCTGTAGCTGGACTTGAACCAGGTCAGCTGCTCACTCATAGCTCTTCCGCCATCCGCTCGATGAAGAGGGCCGACTCCTGAGCGCTCAGGGCCTCCATGCGGATCATGCTAAGTCGCTCCGTATGCGAACTCACTACCTCTGGTTCAGAAGTCAGTTCGCTTGCCGACGGGCCTTCCGTGAAGGCCAGGCGCTCACGATCGCGTGTCTCCAGCAGCACCATGGGGCCCAGGAGCCCTGCGGAGATCGCTCGACTGAACGGCAGGACCTGGACCGAGATGTTGTTCTGGCACCCCATCTCCAGCAGCCGCAGAAGCTGCTTCTTGTCCACCTCGGGGACCTGGAGCGCCGCCTCGTACAGAACGAAGCTGAGAGCTACCAGCGGTGTGCGGGAGAGAAGATCCTGGCGCTCCATCCTCGCCCCGACCCGCTGCTCCACAGTCTCCTCGTCCAGCGGTGGACAGTGGTTGCCGATCAGCGCCGTCGCGTACGCCCGCGTCTGCAACAGCCCTGGGATCAGGGTTACTTCGTACGACCACAGGCTGATCGCCTCACGCTCGTATTGCATGAAGTCCTGAGCCCGAGGCGGGAACTTCTCCGCCTTCACGTAATCCTTGGCCGCGCTCAGCAACCCCTCCGCATGGCACAACTCATCCGCCGCATCCAGCGCCCGCGCCGTAGGCATGCGCACGCCCTGCTCCATGGCCTTGATGGTGTCCGGCGAGTAGTTGGAGGCGGCGCCCAGTTCCTCACGGGTCACGTTCGCTTTGGTCCGCCACCGCTTCATCTGGTTCCCGCTGTAACGCCAAGTCGGGTTGTACTGAACGGACACAGCGCCCACCTCCGACGGATACAGCTACGCGTGTATCCCCTCAGTCACTACCGAGCGTAGCTCCGCACCGCCCAGGGTGTGACCATGACGAACGCAATTCACTGGCCCGAGTGGGTGCCTTTGGCGGGGCACCAACTCCGGGTGTCCGGCGTCCACTTCGACGCCCTCCGCATCCAAGGCGTACGAGGAGAACAGGTCGCCGCGCTGCTGATCGCGGAGACGGACGGGGACGCCGGCCCCGTCATCTGCGAGGCAACCGGCTTCCGGTGGATGTACTTCCTGGTGGCGCCGGGTACGGCGAAGGAACACCGGTGGCCGCCCGGCGTGCAGCGCTTCGGGACGCCGCGCACGGTGACGTACATCGGGATTCCGGCGCTTGAGGGCAATACGTGGCCGCTGATCTGGTGCTCGGAGCCGACGGTTACGGCGCCGTATGTGGAGGCGGGGCGGCTGTTGGGGGCGTTGAGCGGCGTGGTCAGTCCGTAGGCGGTGACGCTTTCGCTCGGGCGCTGGTCAAGTTCTCGCGCACGATCTTCGTCGTCGGGTGATCCTGACCCAGCACTCGGACGCTGTCGGCCAGCGTCTGCTCGTACAACGCGAGCGCCCGCCCCACATCACCCGCCGACTCATATGCTCCAGCCAGGTTGTTCCGCGACCTCAGCGTGTCCGGATGATCCACACCCAACACCCGGACACGATCGGCCAGCGTCTGCTCGTACAACGCGATCGCCCGCCCCACATCACCCGCCGACTCATATGCTCCAGCCAGGTTGTTCCGCGACGTCAGCGTGGACGGATGATCCACCCCCAGCACCCGGACACGATCGGCCAGCGTCTGCTCGTACAACGCGATCGCCCGCCCCACATCACCCGCCGACTCATACGCGTAGGCCAGGTTGTTCCGCGACCTCAGCGTGGACGGATGATCCACCCCCAGCACCCCGACACGATCGGCCAGCGTCTGCTCGTACAACGCGATCGCCCGCCCCACATCACCCGCCGACTCATACGCGTAGGCCAGGTTGTTCCGCGACGTCAGCGTGTCCCGATGATCCGCACCCAACACCCGGACACTGTCGACCAACACCTGCTCGAACAACGCGATCGCCCGCCCCACATCACCCGCCGACTCATACGCTCCAGCCAGGTTGTTCCGCGACATCAGCGTGTCCGGATGATCCGCACCCAACACCCTGGTGTCCGCTTCCAGAGCACGGTGGAAGTACTCCGCGGCCTTGCGCACCTCGCCCTGTCCCTCTAGGTATGTCGCAACCGCATTGAGGACCCAGCTGGTGTCCACCGTGTCCTCAGCAGGGCTCCAAGCCGTGAGGAGAGCCTCTGCGTGCGGCAGGAGAATCCTCCACGTCGGCCATCCCTCCACATTGGCCACGGGATCAGGCGGGAGCGCGTGGCGCATCCATGCCGCAGCTCGGTCACGGGCTGCGGTGATGAGGGACTGGGGGCGGTGGGGGTCGGCTTCCGATGGGGTGCGGGCCACCATCTGGACGAGGCGGTGGACGCCGAGTGATGTGCGGTCGAGGGTGATCATGTTGTAGTTGGCCAGCAGCGCCAGCAGTCCGGCGCGGTCTACGGGATTCTCGGCGAGCGGGGCGAACAAGTCGCGGGGGATGCCCGTCGGGGCGTACCAAGCCGCGATGCGCAGGATGTCCACGGCGCGGGGGTCGCGTTCGTGGAGGACGTCCAGGGTGATGCGCCAGATCCGCGCCATCGTTCGGGCCGGGTCCGAGCCGGGCGGGGCGGCGTCCGTGGCGTGTTCCGGGTGCGCACGGAGCATCCCCCGGTACTCGTCGACCGTGAGCGACGTCTGCGCGATGAACGCCCCTGCCTGCTCCAAGGCGAGCGGCAGGTGGCCCAGATCCTCGGCCAGCGCTCGGGCGGCCTCGTCCTCGTCGCCTCCGTCCGTCAGACGGGCGAGCAGGTCCAGCGACGCCTCGGCGTCCAGCACAGGGAGTGCGATGGGCGCGCCCGTCCAGCCTTCCTTGCAGCGGCTGGTGATCAACTGACGGCCGGCGTCCCGGAGCTGGCCCGCAATCCCTCGCACATCCTCCGGCTTCTCCACGTTGTCGAAGACCAGCAGCCAGCCGGGGTGGGCCTGCAGCCACCCGATGGCCCACGTCACCGCCTGTGCGGTGGGGAGGGGAGCGGCATCTCCCCTGAGGCGGGCAGCGAGCGCTGCCAGGCCCGCGTCGATCAGCTCCGGGGTGTCGGAGCGGATCCACCACACCAGGCGGTACGACCCCAGATGGTCGTGGGCGTAGTGCCACGCCAGCGTCGTCTTGCCGACACCGCCGAGCCCGTGCAG
>NZ_SRIC01000210.1 GCF_004684775.1 Streptomyces sp. MZ04 | reverse complement strand
AGAAGGCCCCGCCCCCACCTGCGGCCGCGCCGAGGGCCGTGCGACGCGCCACCCGCCCGGCCGGTCCGCCCAAGCGGCGGCCGTAGGCACACGCGGCCGGGGCCCTGGGCCCCGGCCGCCCGGATCACTGCACCAGAACCACCCGACGGGGGACCCGCATGCCCGAAACCGATGCCAAGCGTGCCCGGCGCGGCACGATCGCCTTGTTCGTCGCCTCTGCCGTACTGGCGACCGTCGGCGTCACCCTGCTCCTCGGCACGGGCAGCGCCGAACGTCCCGCCGTCACCGCCCCGGCACCCACGGCGGCCGCCTCGTCACCCCGAGCCGCCGGTCACGGGTCGGCCTCGCCGGCCGCGTCCTCATCCCCCGCGGCAGCGTCTTCCCGGCCTGCGGCGCCTCAGGCACCAAGCCCGGTGCCGGAGCCGATGCAGGAGGCTGCACGAACCTTCGTGATCGCGTGGGCAAGCCACGACGCCCGGCCAGGCAAGGACACCTCCTACGACGACGCGTCCCGACGCGCTGCCGACCATGCCGCAGGCGACCTCGCGAAAGACCTGCGCACCCGCGCGAGCGGCAGCGCCGGCGCGCGGCAGTGGCTGGACTGGAAGGACGACCGGGTCCAGGTGACCGCTACCGTCCTGCAGGTTTCGCTGCCGGACGGAGCGCCGGCCCCCACCGGGGATTCCGGATTCGCCCGAGTCCTCTACAAGGTGACGCAGAAGCCGGCGACCGGCCCCTCTACCGAGTCGGAGGAGCAGGTCGCGCTCAAGCTGCGCCTTGGCGGCGACGGCAACTGGCGCGTGGTCGGGCTGCCCGATGTCTGAGAAGAAGGAGTCGAAGCTCGGCAGGAAGCTGCTGATCGGCGTCCTGGTCGCCGCTCTGCTCGGCTTCGGCCTCATCACTGCAGCAGTCCTGTCGCTCTCCTCCGCCATTGGCGAGGACAACACGAGCAAGTCCATGGAGAACGCCGGATTCGGAGGCGGACTCGCGGCCGATGCGGACATCCCCGGCTGGCTCCGCCCCATCATCACCGAGGCGGTCGCCAAACACGGCTGTGCGGAGGTCACCCCGTCCCTGATCGCCGCCCAGCTGTTCCAGGAGAGCCGGTTCAACCCGCGCGCCAAGAGCCCGGCGAAGGCGCTGGGCATTGCCCAGTTCATCCCGGGCACGTGGGCCGAACACGGAATCGACGGCAGCGGAGACGGCGAAGCCGACATCTGGAACCCCAAGGACGCCGTCTTCTCGCAAGTCGCCTACGACTGCTACCTCGCCAAGATCGTCCGTAAGGTGCCCGGCGACCACACCGACAACATGCTCGCCGCATACAACGCAGGCGCCTACGCGGTACAGAAGTACAGCGGCGTCCCCCCGTACAAGGAGACCCGGGACTACGTCCGCCTGATCCGGGACCAGGCGGAGAAGTGGGCGGCGCCGACGGAAAGCAGGATCTCCGGTGGCCTTGAGAAGGTCGTCGCCGGGGCCAAGGAGGCGCTTGGCACCCCCTACGCGTTCGGCGGCACCTGCCGGCTGCCCTTCGAGGGAGCGAACGGGTGTGACTGTTCCAGCCTGGTCAAGTACGCCTGGAGCAAGGTGGGCGAGAACCTTCCACGGACCACGTACGACCAGGTGGAGGTCGGCAGCAAAGTGAAGTCGGTGAAGGACCTCAGGCCCGGCGACCTGATCTTCTCCAGCGGCAGCGCCTCCGCCCCAGAACATGTCGCCATGTACATCGGGGGCAAAAAGGTCATCGACGCCCCGCACACCGGCGCGACGGTGCGAATCAAGCCCTTGTCCTACTGGGAGGCGCAGATCCTGGTGATGAAGCGCCCCGACTACACCGAACCCGCGGCGAGCGGCAGCGCAGGAAAGTGGGTGACTCCGGTCACCGACGACGCCATCGGCACCGCCTATCGCGTGTCGGGCTCGATGTGGTCCAGTGGCTACCACACCGGTGTCGACTTCCCCGTCTCCACCGGTACTCCGATCCGCGCCGTCGGCCCCGGCACCGTGGTGACCGCCGGCTGGTCCGACGCGTACGGCTATCAGGTCGTGATCAAGCACGCAGACGGCAAGTACTCCCAGTACGCCCACCAGTCCAAGCTGGCCGTCTCCGCGGGCCAGAAGGTGAGCGGCGGGCAGCGCATCGGCACTTCCGGCGCCACGGGCAACGTCGACGGCCCGCACCTGCACTTCGAGATCCGCACCGGCCCGGAATACGGGTCAGACATCGACCCGCTGGGCTACCTCCGCAGCCACGGGCTCAAGATCTGACCCGGTTCATCCGGTACGCACGGCCCCCTGCCAGGGTTGTGGGTGTCGCGGGACTGGTGTGTGGCACCGGAGAGCTGGGCGGTCCGCCTCGCGCGGCGCCTGGACATCATTGGCGGAAGGGGAGCCGCTCGCCGTGCCGGGTCGGGCGGAAGACCCTTCACACCGGTTCTACCGGCAGTAGAATGACGGCATGGGGAAACCGACCACGAGCATCAAGACGACCGAGCAGGCCCGCGACCGGCTCCGCGTCCTCGCGGACGAGGACGGCACGACCATCGCAGACCTGGTCGAGGAACTTGCCCTGTCGCGACTAACGGCCGCCGAGCGCGAGGAACGAGCCCGCGCGGCCGCCGCAGACCTCGGCCTGGCCTACACCCCCGAGCTCAAGGCCCGGGGACAGGCCGCGTGGGATCTCGTCGCCCGGCACGCCGAGCAGCAGCGGAAGAACAGCGGGACCGACGCCGCGTGAACCTGACTGTCGTTCTCGACCACACCGCGCTGACCGGTCTCTTCCGGGGAGAGGAGTTCTTCACCAGCCTGTACGTGGAGGCCTCGCACCGCCGAGGCCAGATCATCGCCCCGGCCCTGTCCGTCCTGACCGCCGAGCGGGAGACGCCAGGGGCCGGAGCGCACGCCGCCTCCCGCCCCTTCATGACGATCGCGCCCTTCGAGACAGCGAACCTGCGGGACGCTCTGACGTGGCCGTCCACAGTGCCCTGGGCTGTCGTGCACCCGGCCGCCCTACACTGGCAAGCTCTGTCTCAGGGCGAAACGCTCCACGTGATCAGCACAACTCCCCATCTGTATGCCGGTACCGGCGTAACCCCCCTCAATCCCTATGCGTAACCCCCGTCGCCTCTCACTGAGCGTTTCGCCCTGTTTCCTATCAATGAGCAATGACTTCGGAGTCCTGTGGTTGCGGAGCGGGAGGGTGCAGTGGAGCCGAGAGACTGCGCTGTGACAGCAGGGGACTGTTTCGTTCCTGCGTCTCCCGTCTCCTCCCAACGCGTCCCTGCCCACGCGCCTTTGCCCGACTGTGTTCGCTGACCCACCGATATGCCGCACGCACTTCTGACATATGGAATGGAACAGCAAGACGTGCTGGAGCTCTGCGGCAAACGGACCGAGTGCCACATGCCTCGTCTCTCCGTACGTACCGGGCGAGGTCGGTGTCAGATCCGAGTGCGCGTACAGCAACAGCATGGCAGTGGTGACGGGCGTCGGAATGAACGCGGCCGTGTCGTCAGGCGGCTACGCACGACGCCGTCGACGGCGGAGCCACGACATCACGCCGGGGCGTCGTTCAGGCCCGCCGCCCACTGTGGTGGCTGCGATGGTGATCGGCGCGGGCGGTTCGCTGGGCATCGGCGGTACGGGAGAAGAGGGCCGTTCCTCGGCCACCGTCGTCGGCTCACGGGGTGCGTCTTCTGCCGGTTCCGTTCGCTCAGGGACGAGGTCTGCCGCCGCAGCCGCCTGCGGCGCGGATGCAGCAGGTAGCGGAGGCATGGGAGCAGGACACGGCGAGGGTTCGGGGGCCGTAGGTGACGGGTGCGGCTTGCTGACCGGCCGCGCCGGGCCCTGGGGGTGGCCTGCGCGCGGCGGCCGCTTCCGCCACTTCTCCAGGGCATGCTGCTCCGCCGATACCGGCTCGGGGCAGCGTGCCGGGGTGGCGGTGCCGTCCTCGTTCTGAAGCCAGAAGGCGATCTGCCAGTGTGCGTCTGTCCAGAGACGCACCGCGGGCGTGCGGCCGCCGTGGAAGATCTCCCACCCGCCGACCGCCAAGACGTGGGTTCCGACGCTCAGGGGGTCCATCAGGCTTGCGAAGCGGGAGCGGATGGTCACGTGGAACTGTCCGGCCGGTGCGGGAATGTTGGTGGCGAGCAGGATGAACGGGGTGCCGTTGCTGTCCCGGCTGACGCGCTCGACCGTGCCAAGCACAGCAACCGGGTGGGCCAGCACGGGCGTTACCCGAAGGCGTGTGAACAGCCGTGTGTATGAGGCGTGGTGCGGGCCGTAGCAGAAGTCCGTCCATGGGATGAGCCGGCCGTTGTGCGGCCGGACGAGGAAGCGCGAGGTGATCTCCTCCTCCATGTCGTGGAGTTGGAGAAACTGAGCGATCTTCGCTGCGGTACTGACCGCAGGCGGCAACAGAGGCTTGACCGTAGTGACCGTGTGACGCACCACGTCGATGCCCGCGACGTCCTCGTCCGGTCGTACCGGCTGGGGAACTTCGTCCAGTTGGCGCGGCAGATTGAGCCGCAGAATGCCGCGGGCGTCGGCGTCAGCCAGACCGTGTGAGCCATGGGCGATGTGCTGGGTGACGGTGTCCGGGTTGAGCGGGCACGTCGCGTCGTGTTCGCTGACCAGCAGCCTGTACTGCGCCTGGACCGGGTTGCCCAGACGCACGTGGGCCCGTACCGGCCCGAAGGGCGCAGTGCACTTCCAGCAGATCAGATCGCCGGTGAAGTCATGGGGCGGGCCGATGTGCTGCCGGAAGACATCGCGGTTGGTCTCCTTCTCACGAGCGCGGTGCACTCGGCATCCCCTCCCCTTGGGCCGGTCCCGAGATACGCAAGACCTCTCCGGTCCCTCTCATGGTGTCGCCGTCGTCCGTACCATGCTGCCCGGTCACCAGACCTCCGCGCGCGGCTGGCCGGATCTGGCGTACGCAGCCGCCGTTCAGGCGTCCGGCAGGTCCTCGGCACGCAAGTCGCCGCGCACGCGCAGAACCCGCGGCCGGTGGCGGAAACGCCCGAACTCCCGCGGCCGCTCCTGGTCGGTTTCGATCTCCACGACCACGTCCGGGACGACGGGCAGATAAGGGATGGGCGCGGAGCCGGGCAGACCACCCACGGTTCCCGGCAGCTGCTGCTCCTGCTGTCCGCTCGGCCGCAGGAGGGACACCAGGTCGCCTACCACGGCCCGGGCAAGGGGCAGGCTCACGCCGACGGTTCGAAAATGGCCGCGGCGAGGCAGCCCCAGTACGGCGGCTTGGGTGGCGGGTGCGCGCCCGGTCACGCCGAGAACCACGGCTTCGCTGGTGTGACGGCGCCGCCACTTCAGCCATCCGGCCGCATGTCCGGCGCCGTAGGGGCGATCCGGCTTTCCGACCAGGCCCTCCACTGCTCCCAGGGCTCCCACCCACTGCTGCGCGATCTCGATGCTGGTGATGGAGGGCACCGGCCGCAGAGCAGGCGGAGCGTCGGCGAGCATCTCCAGGAGTTTGCCGCGACGTTCTTGATAGGGCCGTGGGCGCCAGTCTGTGGCACCCACGGCCAGGAGGTCGAAGGCGGCCAGGTGGACGGTGAAGTCGTCGGTGCGCCGCGGGCCTCGGGCCGGACGGGTCTGCAGGCGGGCGAAGCTGGTGGTGCCGTCCGGCAGGACTGCGAGCAGTTCGCCGTCCAGGACACAGTCGGGCAGTTGGCGGGTGAGGGCGGCCAGGTCGGAGAACGCGAAGGTGAGGTCGGTGTTGTGCCGGCTCCAGAGGCGGCCGGCACCGGCATGCACCTGCAGGCGCCACCCGTCGACCTTCGGTTCGACGAAATGGTGTTCCAGGTCGCGAGGGTCATCGACGGCTCGGCACACGGCGAGCGGAAGCGGAAGGGAGAGGCTGGCCACAAGAAATCGCTACCCCCGACGGTCTACTCCGGGGCGCTTGAGGACGAATTCACCTGTTCGACTGGCAGCGGACGCATCCGTCTCGCGGCCGCGCCGGGCGCGGCCCCCGGCTCTGGACTGGCCAGAGCCGGGGCAGGAAGGACGCCGTGGGGGACACGGTGGTCACTCTCCTTCTCCAACGACCGAGCCAGCGGCGGGTTCTGCGCCCGCGCCCTGGGCCTCGCCGCGCCGCCCCCGCGTCTCGTCTCGCACCGTGCAGCCGGGCAGTTGTCCCGCCGTCGGCCGCTGAGGATCACGCCGCCGCACGGCTCGTGACAGTCGGCCGAGACCAGACCCTTGAGTGAATCAAAGCCAGGTATTGCGACCATCGCAATATTTTGCGACCATCGCAATATGCTTCAGATTGACGAACTCGCCGCCGTGCTCCACCCGATGCCCGAACCAGGGAGCGTCACCCCGGACGACTGCTTCGCCGACGCCTGTGAGCAGACCGACCGCGACCGCAAGCAGTACGCCGACAGCCTTGAGGCCACCGCTCTGGGCACCGAAGAAGATCCCCTCATCCTGGCGCTGCAGGAGGCACGGGCCCAGAAGAGTGCAGCCGACCAGCGCATCCGGCGGCTCCTCGCCTACGCCCTGGAGTTCCACCCCAAGCGCCGCTACCCCCTCAACGACCTTGCCGGAGCCTCCGGCTACTCCTTCTCCGGCGTACGGACCGCGTACTCGGCAGACGAGGTCAGCCTCGTCCAGGGCCAGATCAACCGTGCTCCGTTCCAGGCCGTCTCGAAGGACTCCCTGGAGGGAACGCAGTGACCATCGCCCCGCCGACCAAGACCGGCCCGGCCGAACCAGCCGCTGCGCACCGTCTGCTCCAGACCTCGGATCTGCCTCCGTACAAGGTGGTGGCCAACGAGCTGCGGCAACGGATCCGTTCCGGACAGCTACGTCCGGGCGACCGGATCCCGTCCTCGCGGACCCTGCAGGACCGCTTTCAGATCGCGGGTGCGACCGCGCTGTCAGCCATACGGCTCCTGCGTCAGCAGGGTTTTGTCCAGACAACGCACGGCCGGGGTTCCTTCGTCGCAGACCCGCTCCCCGCGGACACCGGCTCACCAGACCAGGCACCGCCGCGGATGCCCACCTCCGAGTACACCGAGTTGAGCCGCCGCCTTGACGAGCTCGCGGAGCTCCAGTCGTCGTTGCTGGGCCTCCTGGAGCAGGCCGACGCACTCCGCAAATCACCGGCGTCTGCTCCGTAAGCTGCCGTTCGTCGCGCGGGTAGAGATCGGCTGCCGCGCCTCAACGCGGGCTGTCTCCGTCCGGACCGGACTGCTGCACGGGCGTCATCGTCGGTGCCGCCGTGGCCGTCTGGGCGCATTCCAGGATGGCGAAGCCCAAGTACACATTCAGTGCGCGTGCATCGAAGACGAACCCGGCAGCCAGGTTCGATTCGGCGATGTGCACGCTGGAGCGCTTGTCGGCAACCATCGGCAGTGCGCAGCGGCTCGCCACTGTCTTGAAGTCGGAGTTATGGGACACCGCGACCGAGATCCGGTTCACCGCACCAGATCAGGTTCAGGAGCGTGCTGACGCGTATGTGAAGGCGGTGAACGCCTACATCCTTGCCGACTACGAGCGGCGCCCTGACGGAACCGGCAGGCCCTGGAGAAGGCCGTGAAGGATCTGGAGGCGACGCGTCGGATGTTCGCCGACGCGGCGCGAGACTGGGCGACGAGTGAGCAAGCGGCAACCGATACCGCATAACGGGCGGAGCCGTTGGGCCCAATGACTCCGCCTGGTTGCCCAGTAGCGACCCGGCTCAGCATCACCGGCACCACCTGCACCCAGGCGCTCGCCATCCACCTCGGAGACTCCGTCGTCCCGCTGACAAGAGCGGATTTGCCTTCCTCATCCTCGGTGAGACGAACCCGGGTCCATTCACCTCGATGAAAGGCGTGTCACCTCCGCTGAGACGGGTCCAGAGGTGTCCCGTGCCACCGGATATTGACCGTGTGCAACTGAGACAGGTCAAAAGAGGGCGCTGGTCTGGGGTGGCAGTGAAGAAAGTTCAGTTCGCGTGTCACACCGAGACAGATGCCGACACCTGTAGCAGGTGAAAGTCCCGTCTACTCTCGGAGGTGCCACCGTGCTCTCACCTTCCCTCCCCTGCGTCCTGGCGTGTAGCCCGGCGCCAGCTGTCCCGTCCGCTGGTGGTGGGCGATGACCACGACCGACCTCATCGACGGTGCGATCGGTGTCATGCAGGACTTCCCCGGCCATGTCGAACGGCTGGGGAGATGGGTCGTGAGCAATGCCTGGTGGGTCGCCCTGCTCGTCCTCGGGGCCGGCGTCGCCGTCGGCGTCATCCGATGGCTACTCGCTCGGGGCCCGATGGCTGAGCGGACAGCCCTGGAGGTGCTGCCGACGACCGGCTTCGACCCCAAGGTCGAGGAGGTGGTGCGCTTCGGTCACCAGATTGCCCGCGCGCACAAGAGCGTCTCGCGCTGGCTGTTCTCACCGACCTGCGGCAGCGCCGTCCGTGTCCGCTTCACCTGCTCTGGCGGGGCGCTGTCCATGCGAGTCGAAGGCCCTGCGAAGGCGATGTCGGTGCTGCGCCACCAGGGCTACGCCCAGGTCGAGATGCGGCCCGTCGAGGCCGGTGGGCTCGCTGCTCACGACCGCCCTCAGATCCGGCTCGGCACCCAGTCCGCCTCCTGACGCTCGCAGAACAGGAAGAACATGACCACCGCTCCCGACCTGATCGCCACGCCGCTGGCCGACCTCGCCAAGCCCCAGGAAGACCCCCGGAACCAGCCCGCCCGGCAGATGCACTACGCCCGGGCCGAACTCGCCCTGGCCCTCCCCGACCACCTCGCCCTGCGCGAAGTGCCGCTCACCCCGGATCCGCTGGAGGCCCTGGCCAACGCGGTCGCCGACGTCCGGGAGGAACTCGGTGAGAGCGCCGACGTCGTTCTGGACCTGGTGCCTGTGACCCCGTCCCGGGTCGGCAGCCGCCGTCGTCGTCTGCTGGCCCAGGCCCGCCGCAACCCTGCTGACCATCCGGTCATCCCGGGCATGCCGCAGCGCACCAACCGCTTCGGCTTCGACCTGGGCTCGGTGATGTCGGAGATCGCCTCCGAGATGAAGGGCAACCAGGGCGGCGCAGCGCGACAGCGCCCCCACCACCACAGCCAGCGCACCCACCGCACGGCCGACATGAAGGCCGCCATGGGCAAGCTCGCGCCTGGGGCGGAGCCGGTCTTCTCCCTGCAGCTGCTCGTGCGTACCTGTGCCCAAGAGGCCGACCGGGCCCGGATACTCCTCGACCAGGTCCTCGCCGCCCTGGAGCCGTGGTCCGGCGACAACTACCTCCGGCCCGTCGGGCTTCACCTGGGTGTCACCCGCGTGCGGGCCGACCACTGGATGTACCGAAGCCGCTTCGACCGCCGCTTCGAGACCGGGCTGTTCACCCCGCGCCGCAACTCCTGGGTGACCGCCGAGGAGATCGCCGGTCTCCTCAAGCCGCCCACCAAGCACAACAGCGCCGCCAACATCGCCCGTTCGGGCGGGGTCGTCCCGCCGCCGCCGGCCGCCCTGCCGACGTGGACGGGACAGCCGGGGCTTCTCCCCCTGGGCTGGGTGTCCAAGGCAGGCGGCGGGGAGCGCCTGGCCGGGGTCCCGCTGAAGTACCTGTTGTTCGCGTTGTTCCTCGGCAAGTCCGGCTTCGGTAAGACGGAGATGAGCCTCGTCCAGGCCATCGCGCTGGCCCACAACGGCTTCGGCGTGCTCTTCCTCGACCCTCACGGCGACGGGTGGGCAAGGGCACGGCCCTATCTCGCGCACAAGGAACTGGCTGATCGGATCTGGGAGATCGACCTGACCTCCCCCGAGCTCGACAAGATGGTGGGCTCCTGGAACC
Source organism: Streptomyces sp. MZ04 (assembly GCF_004684775.1). Classification (GTDB taxonomy): domain Bacteria; phylum Actinomycetota; class Actinomycetes; order Streptomycetales; family Streptomycetaceae; genus Streptomyces. Next base: position 5,263 of record NZ_SRIC01000210.1, on the reverse strand, counting down.
CCCTGTCCATGGAGCGCCGGCGCGAGGCCGAGATCCCCGACATCGTCCAGTACATCGTCACCGGGTTCGCGGCCGCGCTGAACTGGTCCGACTCCGCGGGCCGCGCCAAGACCATCCTGACGCGGGCGGTCGAGTCGCTGGTGTACCTGTCGTGGCACGTCTGCCAGGCGGAGCGGCCTGACCTGGCGCCCACCGTCTTCCAGATCAGGACCATCCTCACCGACGCCGTATGGCGCACCAAAGTGCTGCCCTACCTGCCCAAGGACGTGCGGGACTTCTGGGAGAACGTCTTCCCTTCGTACTCCAAGGAAGCCGTGCCGGTCGTCACGAACATCATCGAACGCCTCTCGTCAAGCAACGCGATCAAGGCGTTCCTCGGGTCGAGCCGCTCGACGTACGACATCCGGCACGCCATGGACACCGGAAAGATCGTTTTCGTCTGCCCGGCCGGCACAGGCGACGTCGACCGCATCATCAGCTCCCTGCTGATCTACGACCTGTTTCGGGCGGGGATGTCCCGGCGCGACACCCCCGTCGATCAGCGCCGGGACTTCTTCTCCTTCATTGACGAACTGACCAGCGTGGACGGCGCATCGAAGGGCACTTTGGCCCAGATCACTGAGCAGTTGAGGAAGTTCAATGTGCGGCTGCTGGCGATGACGCAGATGGCGCAGCGGCTGACCCCCACGACGCGGCAGGGCTTGTTGCAGAACCTGTCGATCCTCTCCACGACGGCGTCCGATGTCGACGAGGCCACCCTGGTGACCCGCCGCTGGGGCAAGAAGGTGTCGCCTGACACGATCGCCCAGCTCAACCGGTACAACTACGTGATGTCGGTGACCCTTGGCGAGGGTCAGACCGACCCCTTCCGTGTGCGCGGTGCCTCGGTCGAGGACCTCTACGCCGACTACTACCGGCCGCAGAACGAGGAGCGGCTGAGCGGGGCCATCGACGAGAACCTGCAGCGCCGGCCGGTCCGCGACATCCTCACCGACCTGCGCCGCCTGGATATGCGGCTGCGCCGGTTCATCGTCACCCTCGACGTGCCGCCAGACGACGACCCCGTGGACGACGACCTGCCGCCCGAGGAGCCCGACACGGGCGAAACCGCGCCGCCCGACCACGGTCCCAACGGGCCGACTGGCGGGCCGCGGTCCACCAGCGCGGAGAAGCCGCGCGTCCACGACAGCGAGGGCACGGTCATCAGCGGTGCCCAGCCCGGCCCGCCCAACGACGCCCCGGACAACGTCTTGCCGCTCAACCCCCACCAGAACCCGTCGAGGCTCGGATGACCCTGCACCTTGGTGAACCGCCCGCGGCACCGGCCCGCACGCGCAGCTTCCACACCATCGCCCGCCAGGCCCTGGAACTGCTGTACCAGCACCGGGTGTTGTCGACCCAGCAACTGCACGTGCTTCTGACCAGGCCGGAGCGGCGGGCGGCGCGGCCTTACTACCTGCTCAAGCAGCTGGCCGAGCTCCACGAGGCGGGCCTGGCGAGCCGGGTTCGGGCGCAGGGCGGCGGCGCCGGCCCCGGCCGGGTTCGGACCAAGCCGTTCCTGTGGTTCCTGACCGAGGCGGGCGCCGAGTCCGTCGAGGAAGCCGGCGAACTACCCATCCGCCCCTACCGGGTGACACCCGAGTCGGTCGTCGGCGCCCGGCAGGCGCACACGCTCGCGCTCAACGACGTCGGGGTCGCGTTCGTCGAACACGCGCGGCGCCTGGGGCACGAATGCGGGCCCCTGGACTGGACCCCCGAGGTCGCCAACCGCATCCGTGACGGTCAGCGGCGTTTCGAGGACGACCACGTCATCAGCGACGCCGTGCTCAACTACGTCCACGTGGAGCGGGGTCGGCGCACCATGCTCAGCTTCTTCATCGAGCTGGACCGGGCCACCATGACTTCCGCACGGCTGGCCGCGAAGCTCCAGGCGTACGGCCGGATGTACGAGTACGTCCCGCAAGGGCCGGACCGTGGGCGCCGGACGCCGAACGCGACCCGCCCTGCCTGGATGTACAACTACCCAGTCTTTCCACGTGTCCTGGTGGTCTTGGATGCCGCGCCGCCGAAGGGCGGAGCGCCGGACCGCCGGCCGGAGCGGCTGGCAGCGCGGACCGAGGACCTCTACACGCGCACGGCCGCGGACGTCCGCCTCAGCCGACTCAAGGGCGACATCACGATCGGCGTCACCACCTTGCAGCAGCTGCAGCAGCACGGGCCCTGCGCCCCAGTCTTCACGCCCCTGCTGCGCGGCACGCCGTCCGCCCGGCCGGCCCCCACCGACTTCTACCTCTCCACGAAGTGACCTGCCGCTGAGGCGGCCCTTAAGGAAGCAACGCGATGACCAGTACCGCGCTGGAGGCTCCGCCCGACGGCGGGAGCATGATCCGGCTCACCGAGATCCTGCACCGCAGCGTCAAGCTGCGGCAGCGGCGCTTCGAGATGCTGCCCTTGCGCGGCGCGGGCGCGCCCTTCACTGAGACCCACGCGCGAAACCCCTCCGATTCGCTGCCGCCGTCGGAGCTCGCCGACCTGATCTCCTCCATGTCCGTCGTCGGACTCCTGGAGCCGGTGTTGGCCGAGGAGATCGTCGTCGACGGCAAAGCGCCGACGATCCGCTTGGTCACCGGCGAACGGCGCCTGCGCGCCATGCGCTGGGGTGCTACGCACCGTCCGGACAACCCGCACTTCCAGGCCCTGCCCGCGGTGGTCTGCCCAGGTCCGCTGTCCGACGAGGAGCGGCATATGTGGCGGTTCGTGGAAAATTTCGCCCGCGAGCCCCTCCGGCCCGGCGAGCAGGCCGCTGCCCTGTTGTACCAGCGGTGCGCCATCCTCGTGGGCAAGCTCCTGAAGGTCGGCAAGCCCGTACCTCAGGAGGTCTATGCCATCCCTGACCCGGCGGAGCGTTTCCAGGCGCTGGAGAAGATCCGCGGCACCGACCACAGCTGCGCCGCCCCGTGGAGCGAAGTGCTCGGCCGTCTCGGACTCCAGCTCGGCGAGCGCAAGGCCGGTGAGCTGGTGCGCGCCTTCCGTGCACTGCCCCGGGAGCTCACCGAGGAGATGGACGAGGCAGCGATCCGGCTGAACACCAGGATTCGCTTCGCCGAGCTCCGCAGCGGGCGCGCCGAGGCGGCTGAGGGAATCTGGGCCGCGCTGAAGACCTCCCAGCGGCTTCATCTGCTGCCGACCGCGGTGAACGTCGGCTTGGAGGAGCCCGCGCTCGGGCCGGGCGAGATCATCACGGAGGCGGAAGAGCGGCAGGACGCGGCGAACGCCGGCCGGCGCGCGAAGCTGTCCCGAGTCCTCGACACCGGCGAGGCGCAGGACACGCCGGAGGGCGATGAGGAAGCCCTCCCGCCGCTCGGCTCCGGACAGGACGCGCCCGAGGACTCCTCGGGTCCGGCGACCGCACCGCGGCCGTCACCGGATCCGATGTCGGAGCAACAGCCCGAAGCGGCACCCGAGTTGGCGCAGCCGAAGCCGGTCGTGGCAACGGACGTCGTCCGCGCCGCCCTGGACGGGGTCCGCAGCCTGCTGGTCGAGGTCCGGGCCGGCAAGGAGATCTCCCGATACGACCGCGGCTCCCTGCGGCTCGTCCTACGGGAACTCAGCGCCCATCTCGAGGAAGGCCACGCGCCCGCCCACCCGGAACACGACACCGCACACGAAGGAACCGAAGCAGCATGACCGTCTCCCTGCCCATCCCGACCGTCGGAGTGCCCCTTCCCGGCCGGGGGTGCGACTGCAACGCCTGCGCGTTCTACGCCGGGCCCGACGGCCGGGGCGGCCCGGCCACCGTCGAGCCCCTGTGCTCGGGCACCAACTCCGACTGCCGGTTCTGCGGGTGCGCCGCGGCCGAGGCGGACGCTCCCGCGAACGCCTGCGTGACCCGCAGCTGCCCGATCCGCTGCGGAAGCCGGACCGACATCGCCCAGTGGATGGCCGACGTCGGCGGCACGCTGGCCTTCGACGACATCAGCATCGACAGCCCCCTGCCCGACGGCCTGCCGCCCTTCATCCCCATGACCGACGGGTCCTCGGTCACCAGGCTCGACGCCAGCCTGAACTGGCCGGCCTACGGCGTCGGCCTCAGAAGGGTCTTCTCTCCGGACACCCACACGCTGTACCGGCGGTTCACCGAGCAGTCCGCGCGCCAGGCCCTCGATCTCAAGCCGCACCAGAAAGCGGTGCTCGTCGGCTACGGGGAGGACCCGCTCGTCGAGGCGTTCTGGACCAAGCGCCAGCGCGACAACCTCGTCGAACGGATCGCGGAGCAGCAGTGGGATCTGGTGCTCTCCTGCAACTACTCGATCTACGGGGACTGGCCGCGCACCGAGCACCTGCTGAACATGCGGCGCAGCCTGATGCTCGCGCAGGAGTTCGCCGAGGCCGGCGTGCCGGTCGTGCCGAACATCTACTGGTTCAGGCTGGAGGATCTGCAGCGCTACCTGGCCTGGACCGAGGACACTCAGCCGGCTGCGATCGCCGTGAACGTCCAGACCGTCCGCGACAACTCCACCTGGGACACCTGGGAGCGCCCCGGCCTGCACTGGCTGGCCGCGAACCTCCCCGACGACATGCCGATCATCCTCACCGGCCTGTCCCGCACCAACCGGATCGCGGAGATGGTCCAGCTCTTCGGCACCCGGCTGACCCTGGTCTCCCAGAATCCACACCAGTACGCCCTGCACGGCGCCATCATGACCGCGAACGGCCGCGAAGACGTCCACGCCCGGCCCGAGGACGCCTTCGCCGCGACGGTCCGGTACATGGCCTCGCTTCTGCCGGCCCGCTGAAATTCCTCCGCCTCAACTGTCACACCGTCGGCTCCTTTCACACCTGTAGCAGGTGAAACCCCTGATGGGAGGAGCCCTCATGACGACCGACGCACCCCGGCCCGAGGTTCAGACGACCGCTGCACCCGCGGCATCGCCGGCCTCTGCCAGCTGGCGGCTATGGATCCTGCTCGTCTGGCACCCCGCCCTGGGTCTGCCCGTCGATCCCGTCGCCGTACTGGGCCTCGACGACAGCCATGAGCCGTCGGGACGCGTCCTGCGCTGGGTCCCGCTCGTCTACGACCCGGCGGACCCGTGGCGCGAACGCATCGGCGAAAACACCTCGGCCGAAGACGTCGAGCGCTGGATCGCGCAGTCCGGCGGTGCCTGCGCGATCGAGCCTGCCGCCATTCCCGACGGTGCGCTCGACTTTGCCCACGCCGCCGACCTCATGCTGGACGAACTGCTGGCCGAGGTCATCCCCGCCC
>NZ_SRIC01000209.1 GCF_004684775.1 Streptomyces sp. MZ04 | reverse complement strand
GAGTTCGGACGGGCGGGCGCCGCTGGGTGCGCGTTCGGTCCGGGGGTGCGGTGGCCTTGGGCGGGCGGTGCCGGTGGGCGTGCGGTCGGTGTGGTGGCGTATGAGGCGGCTGGTGCGGGCGGAGTTCGCGCTGCTCGGGTGTCTTGCGGTGCTTGTGGCTGTGCTCAGTGGGGTCGTTGTGGCCGGGCCGGGGATGCTTGAGCGGTCCTCCGGGGACGCGTTGGCGGCGCGGCTCGAGCAGGAGCAGCGGGCCGCGCCCGGGATCACGCACCGGATGCGGTTCGATCCGGAGGTGGAGCGGCCCGGCGAAAAGAGTGCGCTGGGTGCCGATCTCGGGCGGTTCTCGACAGTCATCGAGAATGCCGCACCCGCGGCCCTGCGGGGTGACCTCGTCCGCGACTCCACCCGGATCGCGCTGCCCGGTGTGCGGATCGGCGAGGGGACCACTTTGTCGTTGCTGTACGCCTCCGACGCGCCGCCCGCCGCCGCCTACGCCGCGGGGCGGCCCCCACGCGCGCGTGGCAGCGTGGTCGAGCTCGCCGTCTCCACCCGCACCCGTGACGCGCTGAAGCTGCGGCTCGGGCAGGAACTCCGGCTCGGGCCCGGAGCGTTGGAGAACGTGGACGCACCGGCCCGGGTGGTCGGGTTCTTCGCCGCCGATGACGGGCGGCGGCTCTGGCGCGAGCAGCCCCTGCTCGCGCGTACGGCACGGGATCCGCGCGGCGGGGCGGACGAAGCGGTGCGGTACGCCGGCGCACTCCTCGCGCCGCGCGGCGTCGAAGTGCTGCAGAACCAGTCGCGCGCCGAGCTCACCGTGGTCTGGGGCATGCGGCTCGACCTCGGCGCGGACGCCGCGCGCTTCGTCGGCGAGCAGGGGCAGCGCGACTTCGAGCGCCTCATGTTCCGCTATCCGGAGTCCGTGCAGGGCGTCACCTGTGACTTCGGGATGTACGGCGGTATGGCCTGCGCCCTCGGCTCGCATCCGGCCACCGAGGTGGAGACGGCGACCCAACTGCCGGACACCCTGGACGAGTTCCAGCGCCAATGGCGGCAGGGGAGTGTCGTGATCTCCTTCGCGCTCGCCTCGGTGACAGCGGTGGGCCTTGCCGCCGTCGTGGTCGCCTCGCTGCTCTCCGTACGCCGTCGGCTTGACGTTCATCGTCTGCAACGCGCGCGTGGGGCATCGGCCTCGGGGATCGCCCTGGGGCGCGCGCTGTCGACCGCACCGGCCGTGGTGCTGGGGTTCGTGGCGGGCTGTACGGGTGCCTCGCTGCTGCCGGGTGTGTCGCCCGCGGCGTCTGCGTCGTCCGCGTACGGGCGCGGGGTGCTTGTCGCCCTGTGCGCCTGGCTGTTGCTGCCCCTGCTCACCTGGTGGGCCGTGCGGGACCGGGCCCTGCTTCGGGACAGGGGATCCGGTGGCGGTCGCCGTGCCGTCGCCGAGGCGGGTGTGCTGGTGGTCGCGGCGGGGGGTGTCCTCGCGCTGCGGGCCCGTGGCACCACGGGCGGCTCGGGAGGCGATCCGCTGCTGGCCGCCGTGCCCGTGCTGCTCGGACTCGCCACGGTGGTGGTGCTCGTGCGCCTCTATCCCCTGCCGGTACGCCTTGTCGCGCGCTGGTCGGCCCGGTGGCGCGGAGCCGTGGTCCTCATCGCGCTGTCCCGTGCCGCCAAGGAGGCCCCCGCCCGGGCGCTCGCGCTGCTCGTCCTGGTGGTGACGCTCGCCGGTGCCGTGTTCGGCGGTCTGGTCACCGGGACGCTGACGGAGGGGCGGCGGGACGCGGCCGCCTGGCGGGTGGGTGCCGATGCCTCCTTCCTGGGGGCCGGGCGTGACCCCGAGACCGCGGAGCGCCTGGCACGCGCGCGTGGGGTGCGGGAGACGGTGACGGTGCGGCAGCTGCGGGTCGACCCGATGAGCGGGACGGACGGCGGGCGGTACGGGATCGCCGGCCTGATCGGCGTCGACGGCCTGAAACTGCGCTCGGCGGCGGGGAGTTCACCGGCGGCCCGCGCGCTCATCGGCGCGGGCATCAGCGGGGGCGGTGGCAGCCGTGACATCCGGGTGCTCGCCGACGCCGCCGACGCGGGCGACGTGCTCACCATCACCGTGCACGGCAAGGAGCGGCGTCTGCGCGTCGTGGGCCCCCTGCCCGACGCGGTGCGGAGCGACCCCGCCCTCGGCCCCGTACGCGACGGCACCGAGGGCAGAGAACGTCTCCTGCTCGCCGACAACCGGGACCTGGAGGCCTTCGAAGCGAGCGAGTTCGAGGAGTCCGCCCTGCTCCTGTACGGGCCACGCCTGGACCCGGACCGGCTGCGTTCCGTCGTCCCGCGCACCGCGCCGGGCATCGGCGTCGGGGAGCTGCGGATCCTTGCCGAGGAGCAGGCCGAGGCCGACGAGGACGGCCTGATCGCGGCGGTGACCGCCGCGCACACCGCGTGCACCGCCGTGGCCGTGCTCCTCGCACTGCTCGCTCTCGTACTCGAACTCCTGCTGTCCGCCCCCGCACGCGGCAGCACCGCCGCCCGGCTGCGCACGCTCGGCCTGGGCGGCCGTGCCGTCGCCGGACTGCATCTGCTCCAGCTCCTTCCGCTGGTGCTCGCGGCCGTTGCGGGCGGCGTCACGCTCGGTCTTACCCTGCCTGAGCTGCTCGGACCCGCCCTCGACCTGCGGGAGTTCACCGGCGGTCCCACCGCGCCCGCCCTGCGGACCGACGCGCTGTTCACAGCGGTGCCGGCCGCCGGGGCCATCGCCCTGGTGGCGGCCGCGGTGGGCGTGGAGACATGGCTCGGACGGCGACGGGGCCTCGGCGCCGTCCTGCGACTGGGGAGGAACGATGACTGAACTCGCCGACCTGGAGGCACGGGCGACCGCCGCGCGCCGCCCCGCCGGTGACGAAGGTCTGGTCGTCTGCGACAACCTCGTACGCGTCTATCGCACCGACGCGGTGGAGGTGCAGGCGCTCCAGGGGCTCGACCTGGTGGTCCGGGAAGGGGAGTGTGTGGCCCTCGTGGGCGCATCGGGCTCCGGCAAGTCCACCCTTCTGTCGATCCTTTCGGGACTCGATCTGCCGACCGCGGGACGGGCGAGCGTCGCGGGCCACGACCTGCTCGCCATGGGGCGCCGCGAACGCCTCGGCTATCGCAGGAAGACCGTCGGCTTCGTCTGGCAGCAGACCGGGCGCAACCTCCTGCCGTACCTCACCGCGCTGGAGAACGTCGCGCTGCCGATGAAGTACGCGCGCGTGCCCCGTCGCGAGCGGACCGCGCGGGCCGCCGAACTGCTCGGCGTGCTCGGCGTCGCGCACTGCCGCGACCGGCGCCCCGCCGAGCTGTCCGGCGGCGAGCAGCAGCGGATCGCCGTCGCGGTCGCCACCGCCAACGCGCCCCGCGTCCTGCTGGCCGACGAGCCCACCGGAGAGCTGGACACGGCCAGTGGCGAGGAGGTGTTCGCCGCGCTGCGCCGCGCCAACGAGGAGCTCGGCGCGACCGTCCTGGTCGTCACGCACGACGCGCTCGTCTCCGGGCAGGTCCGCCGCACCGTGCGCATCCGGGACGGCCGTACGTCTACGGAGACGCTGCGTGAACAGGGCGGCGCGGGGGAGGAGTTCACGGTTCTGGACCGGGCGGGGCGGTTGCAGCTGCCGCGGGAGTACGTCGAGCGCTATGGGCTGCGAGGGCGGGTGCGGCTCACGGAGGAGGCGGACCACATCGGGGTCTGGGGTGACTCCACGCCTTGACGGAAGGCTGGGCCTTGACGGAAGACTGGTCCGTACCTATGGTCACGGCCCAACACGCGTGTTCAGAAAGGTACTTGAAGTTCACATACGAGAATGGATGGCCCTCGCATGGCCGACACCCCCACACCCGTGCGCCACCGCCGCAGACGTCGCACCGCCGTCCTCGCGACCGTCGCCTCCGTAGTGACCGCCTTGGTCGCCGCCGTCCTATCCTGGCCCGGCGCCGAGCGCGCCGACGCCGCGCCCAGCACCTTCGCCCACCCCGGAGTCACCGTCTCCCGCGCCCAGTTGGACTTCACCAAGGAGAAGGTCGACGCGGGAGCCCAGCCCTGGAAGGGTGCCTGGGATCAGATGAAGGGGAGCAAGTACGCCTCCCTGTCGCGCACGCCCAAGCCCCGCGCGGTCGTCGAGTGCGGTTCCTACTCGGACCCCAACTACGGCTGCACCGACGAGCGCGAGGACGCGATAGCCGCGTACACCACCGCTCTCGCCTGGTACATCACCCGCGACGAGCGCTACGCGAAGAAGTCCATCGAGCTGATGGACGCCTGGTCCGGCACCATCAAGGACCACACCAACAGCAACGCCCCGCTGCAGACCGGCTGGGCGGGCTCGTCCTGGCCCAGGGCCGCCGAGATCATCAAGCACACGTACACGGGAGGCTGGTCCAACTCCGGGCGCTTCGCGACGATGCTGCGCAACGTCTATCTGCCCGAGATCATCAACGGCTCCAACTCCAACGGCAACTGGGAGCTGTCGATGATGGAGGCCGCCGTCGGCATCTCCGTCTTCCTCGACGACAAGGGGGCGTACGACAAGGCCATGGCGAAGTTCCGTACGCGTACGGCCGCCTACGTCTATCTCGCGTCCGACGGATCGCTGCCGAAGACCGTGCCCAGCCAGAACCTGAACACCCGCGAGAAGATCGTCAAGTACTGGCAGGGGCAGGGCACTTTCGTCACCGGGCTCACCCAGGAGACCTGCCGCGACCTCACGCACACCGGGTACGGGCTCTCCGCCATCTCGCACGTCGCCGAGACCAGCCGCATCCAGGGCGAGGACCTCTACAAGACCGACGTGGGGGAGCGACTGCGGCAGGGGCTCGGCTTCCAGGCCAAGTACGAGCTGGGCGAGGCACCGCCGAGCTGGCTCTGCGGGGGCTCGCTCGACCGGGGCATGGGACCCGTCACGGAGGTCGGCTACAACGCCCTGCACGGCCGCATGGGGCTGCCGATGACCAACACCCAGAAGCTCACCGAGCAGAACCGCCCGGCGGGCTCCAACAACCTCTTCGTCGCCTGGGAGACCCTCACCCACGCGGACAACCCGAGCTGATCCGGGCCTTGTTGGGCCGGGCGTACGGTGACCATACTGGCGCCCGGCCCAACAGGACCGTACGGGGGAGTGTGCATGACGCAGGACGCGGTCGTCGTCGAGGATCTGCATCGGTCGTACGGCACCGGAGCGGCCGCCGTGCACGCCCTGCGCGGCGTCTCCTTCACCGTCCCGCGCGGCGAACTGGTCGCCCTGAAGGGCCGGTCGGGGTCCGGCAAGACCACGCTGCTCAACCTCGTCGGCGGGCTCGACACCCCGGACGCGGGGAAGATCACCGTCGAGGGCCTCGAACTCGCGGGCCTCGGCGAGGACGGGCTCCTCGAGCTGCGGCGCGACCGCGTCGGCTTCATCTTCCAGTCCTTCGGACTCATCCCGATCCTCAGCGCCGCCGAGAACGTCGGCGTACCCCTGCGGCTCAAGAAAACCGATCCACGCGCGCGTGAGGAGCGGGTCGAGCTCCTGCTCGCCCTCGTCGGGCTCGCCGACCACGCCGGGCAGCGGCCGGGCGAGCTCTCCGGAGGGCAGCAGCAGCGCGTGGCGATCGCCCGCGCCCTCGCCAACAAGCCGTCCCTGCTGATCGCCGACGAACCCACCGGGCAGCTCGACGCGGAGACCGGGCTCGCCGTGATGGAGCTGCTGCGCGCCGTCGTCCGCAGCGAGGGCGTCACCGTCCTGGTCGCCACGCACGACACGGCGCTGCTCGACCTCGCCGACCGGGTCCTCGAACTGAGCGACGGCGAGATCGTGGAGCACTGACGCCCGAGCCGCGGCGCCGACCGGCCCATCAGGGTTGCGTCAAGGAGCGGCCGCCCGCGCACCCTCGTCCCTTTTGCGGGAATTGTTGGCCGTAAGGTCGACGCTGCGTACAGAGATCGGCGCAGACATCGGCGCTGCGTACGGCGCAGTTTCGGGAAGACAATGGGGCCATGGCACGCGGCAAGCTTCGGATATACCTCGGTTCGGCACCGGGCGTCGGCAAGACGTACGCCATGCTCTCCGAGGCGCACCGCCGCATCGAGCGTGGCACCGACTGCGTGGTCGCCTTCGTGGAGCACCACGACCGGCCGCGCACCGAAGTGATGCTGCACGGCCTCGAACAGCTGCCCCGCAAGGAGCTGGAGTACCGCGGCTCCCGCTTCACCGAGATGGACGTGGACGCCGTCCTGGAGCGCTCGCCCGCCGTCGCCCTGGTGGACGAACTCGCGCACACCAACGTGCCAGGATCGCGCAACGCCAAGCGCTGGCAGGACGTCGAGGAGCTGCTCTCCGCGGGCATCGACGTCGTGTCGACCGTGAACATCCAGCACCTGGAGTCCCTCGGCGACGTCGCCGAGTCGATCACCGGCGTACGCCAGCGCGAGACCGTGCCGGACGAGGTGGTGCGCCGCGCGGACCAGATCGAGCTGGTCGACATGTCGCCACAGGCGCTGCGCCGGCGCATGGCCCACGGCAACATCTACAAGCCCGACCGGATCGACGCCTCCCTCTCCAACTACTTCCGCCCCGGCAACCTCACCGCGCTGCGCGAACTCGCGCTGCTCTGGGTCGCCGACCGGGTCGACGAATACCTCCAGCAGTACCGCGGCGAGCACAACATCCGCTCCACCTGGCAGGCCCGCGAGCGCATCGTCGTCGGCCTCACCGGAGGCCCCGAGGGCCGCACGCTGATCCGCCGGGCGTCCCGGATGGCCGCCAAGGGCTCCGGCAGCGAGATCCTCGCCGTCTACATAGCCCGCAGCGACGGCCTGACCGCCGCGTCGCCCAAGGAGCTCGCCGTCCAGCGGACCCTGGTCGAGGACCTCGGCGGCACCTTCCACCACGTCATCGGCGACGACATACCGGCCGCGCTGCTCGACTTCGCCCGCGGCGTCAACGCCACCCAGATCGTCCTCGGCTCCTCGCGCCGCAAGACCTGGCAGTACGTCTTCGGGCCCGGCGTCGGCGCGACCGTGGCCCGCGAATCGGGTCCCGACCTGGACGTCCACATCGTCACGCACGACGAGGTCGCCAAGGGGCGCGGACTGCCCGTGGCCCGCGGGGCACGGCTCGGACGATCCCGGATCATCTGGGGCTGGCTGGTGGGCGTCGGCGGCCCCGCGCTCCTGACGCTGCTGCTCACCCACGTCGACGCCGACCTGGGCCTCGCCAACGACATGCTGCTGTTCCTGACACTGACGGTGGCGGCGGCCCTGGTCGGCGGTCTCCTTCCCGCCCTGGCGTCGGCGGCCTTCGGCTCGCTGCTCCTGAACTACTACTTCACGCCGCCGCTGCACCTGTGGACGATCTCCGACTCCAAGAACATCGTCGCGATCGTCGTCTTCGTGGGCGTCGCGATCTCCGTCGCCTCCGTGGTGGACCTCGCCGCACGCCGCACCCACCAGGCCGCCAGGCTGCGCGCCGAGTCGGAGATACTCTCCTTCCTCGCCGGCAGCGTGCTGCGCGGCGAGACCTCACTTGACGCCCTCCTGGAGCGCGTACGCGAGACCTTCGGCATGGAGTCCGTGGCCCTCCTGGAGCGCGAGAGCGACGTCGCCCCCTGGACCTGCGCGGGCAGCGTGGGGCCGCGGCCCCTCGGCCGCCCCGAGGACGCGGACGTGGACATGCCGGTCGGCGACCACATGGCGCTCGCCCTCTCCGGCCGGGTGCTGCCCGCGGAGAACCGCCGGGTGCTCGCCGCGTTCGCCGCCCAGGCCGCCGTCGTCCTTGACCGCCGGCGCCTGCAGTCCGAGGCCGACCAGGCCCGCACCCTCGCCGAGGGCAACCGCATCCGCACCGCGCTGCTCGCCGCCGTCAGCCATGACCTGCGTACGCCGCTCGCGGGCATCAAGGCCGCCGTCACCTCCCTGCGCTCCGACGACGTCTCCTGGTCCGAGGAGGACCAGGCCGAGCTCCTCGCGGGCATCGAGGACGGCGCCGACCGCCTGGACCACCTGGTGGGCAACCTCCTGGACATGTCGCGCCTGCAGACCGGCACCGTCACCCCGCTGATCCGCGAGATCGACCTGGACGAGGTCGTCCCGATGGCGCTGGGCGGCGTCCCCGACGGCAGCGCGGAGCTCGACATCCCCGAGACGCTGCCCATGGTCGCCGTCGACAAGGGGCTCCTGGAGCGCGCCGTGGCCAACATCGTCGAGAACGCGGTCAAGTACAGCCCCGACGCCGAACCGGTCCTGGTCTCCGCGAGCGCGCTGGGCGACCGCGTCGAGCTCCGGGTCGTGGACCAGGGTCCCGGGGTCCCGGATGCCGCCAAGAGCCGCATCTTCGAGCCGTTCCAGCGCTACGGTGACGCTCCGCGCGGCGCGGGCGTGGGCCTCGGCCTCGCGGTCGCCCGCGGCTTCGTCGAGGCCATGGGCGGCACGCTCGGGGCCGAGGACACCCCGGGCGGCGGCCTCACCATGGTCCTCACGCTGCGGGCGGCGACGGGGCGGCCGCAGGACCGCCCGGATCTCTCCGCCCAGGTCACTTCGTGACCCTGAACCAGATGCCAGAAAGGCAGGCCAGAATGGTGCACTCTCCCGGGGGAGACCCCCGGACCCCCACGAGGGTGCTCGTGGTCGACGACGAGCCGCAGATCGTACGCGCCCTCGTGATCAACCTGAAGGCGCGCAAGTACGAGGTGGACGCCGCCCCGGACGGAGCCACCGCGCTCCAGCTCGCCGCCGCACGCCACCCCGACGTGATCGTGCTCGACCTCGGCCTGCCCGACATGGACGGCGTGGAGGTCATCCGGGGGCTGCGCGGCTGGACCCGCGTCCCGATCCTGGTGCTCTCCGCGCGGCACAGCTCGGACGAGAAGGTCGAGGCCCTCGACGCGGGCGCCGACGACTACGTCACCAAGCCGTTCGGCATGGACGAGCTCCTGGCCCGCCTTCGCGCCTCGATCCGCAGGGCCGAGCCCGTCGGAGCGGGCGAGGACGACGTGATGGTGGACACGGAGGACTTCACGGTCGACCTGGCCGCGAAGAAGGTCAACCGCGACGGCCGCGACGTACGCCTGACGCCCACCGAGTGGCATCTGCTCGAGGTCCTGGTGCGCAACACCGGCCGCCTCGTCAGCCAGAAGCAGCTGCTCCAGGAGGTGTGGGGCCCCTCCTACGGCACGGAGACGAACTACCTGCGCGTCTACATGGCCCAGCTGCGCCGCAAGCTGGAGGCGGATCCCGCGCATCCGCGGCACTTCATCACCGAGCCGGGGATGGGTTACAGGTTCGAGCGGTGAGTCAAGGGTCGATCCGGGGCTGAGCGGGCATAAGCACAGATGAGCGCACCCACTGCGGCGCTGTCGGCGACCCCCGGTACGCTTCCTGTATGAGTGCTGTTCCTGGTTCAGAGAAGCCGGCGGGCCGATTCCGGCGCATGCTCGACCGGCTGTCCTCCTCCCAGGAGGACCTGGAGTCGGAAGAGCTGCGCGAGGACTCCGAGACGGCTGGATGCATCCGCATCGGAGACTGCCAGGACCGCCAGATAGTGACGGTTACTGGTACCTTGCGCACGGTCACCCTGCGGCCACGTGCCGGGGTCCCGGCCCTGGAGGCCGAGCTCTTCGACGGCTCGGCGGCGCTGGACGTGGTGTGGCTCGGCAGGCGCTCCATCGTGGGGATAGAACCGGGGCGCAAGCTGATCGCGTCGGGCCGGATCTCGATGAGCCGGGGCCGCCGGGTGCTCTTCAACCCCAAGTACGAACTCAGACCCCTCGGACGGGAGTAGCCGGTGACGTCCCTCGACAAGCCGACGGACCAGGGAACCACGGATCAGGAAGCCGATTCCAGGGCCGTGACCGAGGCCGCGCTCTTCGAGGCCTTCGGCGGCGTGCGGGGCATGGTGGAGACCGTCGTCCCCGGCCTGCTCTTCGTGACCATCTTCACGATCAACAAGGACCTGCACATGTCGGCCATCGCGGCCCTCGCGGTGTCCCTGGTGCTCGTGGCGGTCCGCCTGGTCATGAAGGACACCGTCAAGCACGCCTTCAGCGGCGTCTTCGGTGTGGCCTTCGGTGTGGTCTTCGCGATGATGACCGGCAACGCCAAGGACTTCTATCTGCCGGGCATGCTCTACACCCTGGGCCTCGCCCTGGCCTACATCATCACGGCCATCGCGGGCGTGCCGCTGATCGGACTGATCCTCGGCCCGGTCTTCAAGGAGAACCTCTCCTGGCGGACCCGCAACCCGGGCCGCAAGAAGGCCTACACAAAGGCCAGTTGGGCCTGGGGTCTGATCCTGCTCGCCAAGTGCGCGATCCTCTTCCCGCTCTACTGGTGGGCGGACACGACCCAGTTCGGCTGGGTCCTGATCACCCTGAAGATCCCGCCGTTCCTGCTCGCGGTGTGGCTGACCTGGGTCTTCCTGGCGAAGGCGCCGACTCCGATCGACGTCTTCGCCGAGATGGAGGCCGCCGAGAAGGCGGAAGAGGAGCGCAAGGCCGCTGCCGGGCAGCACCGCAGAGAGGTCTAGACGCCGTATCAGTACGTGGATGGGGGCGCCCGGAATCTTCCGGGCGCCCCCATCCACGTACAAGCAGCGACTAGCTCGCCGCATCCTCCCGGCGCACCGAAAGCAGGTCCTCCAGCTGCTCCTCGCGGGCCTGCGCGGCCACGAAGAGGAGCTCGTCGCCGGCCTCCAGGGAGTCGTCCGAGGTCGGCGCGAGGACGCGCGTGCCGCGGATGATCGTGACCAGCGAGGTGTCCTCAGGCCACTCGACGTCGCCGACCCGCGTGCCCGCGAGGGCCGACTCGGGCGGCAGCGTCAGCTCCACGAGGTTCGCGTCGCCGTGGCTGAAGCGAAGGAGACGGACGAGATCGCCGACGCTGACCGCCTCCTCGACGAGCGCGGACATCAGACGCGGGGTCGAGACCGCGACGTCGACGCCCCAGGACTCGTTGAAGAGCCACTCGTTCTTGGGGTTGTTCACGCGGGCGACGACCCGCGGGACGCCGTACTCGGTCTTGGCGAGCAGCGAGACGACCAGGTTGACCTTGTCGTCGCCGGTCGCGGCGATCACCACGTTGCAGCGCTGGAGCGCCGCCTCGTCGAGGGAGGTGATCTCGCAGGCGTCGGCGAGCAGCCACTCGGCCTGCGGGACGCGCTCGACCGAGATGGCGGTCGGCGCCTTGTCGATGAGAAGGACCTCGTGCCCGTTCTCCAGGAGCTCACCGGCGATGGACCGGCCCACCGCGCCCGCTCCGGCAATGGCGACCCTCATCAGTGACCTTCCTCGGGGCCTTCGGCGAACGCCGCTTCGACCTTGTCCACTTCGTCCGTACGCATCATCACGTGCACCAGGTCGCCCTCCTGCAGCACCGTCTGCGAGGTCGGCAGGACCGCCTCGCCCAGCCGGGTGAGGAAGGCGACGCGTACGCCGGTGTCCTCCTGGAGGCGGCTGATCTTCTGCCCGATCCAGGCGTCGGACGCGTGCACCTCGGCGAGCTGTACGCCGCCGGTGGGGTCGCGCCACAGCGGCTCGGCCCCGGAGGGCAGCAGCCTGCGCAGCATCTGGTCGGCGGTCCAGCGGACCGTGGCGACGGTGGGGATGCCCAGGCGCTGGTAGACCTCGGCGCGGCGCGGGTCGTAGATGCGGGCCGCCACGTTCTCGATGCCGAACATCTCGCGGGCGACCCGGGCGGCGATGATGTTGGAGTTGTCACCGCTGCTGACGGCGGCGAACGCGCCCGCGTCCTCGATGCCGGCCTCGCGCAGGGTGTCCTGGTCGAAGCCGATGCCGGTGACGCGGCGGCCGCCGAAGCCGGAGCCCAGGCGGCGGAAGGCGGTGGGGTCCTGGTCGATCACGGCGACCGTGTGCCCCTGTTGTTCCAGGGTCTGCGCGAGAGCGGATCCGACTCTCCCGCAGCCCATGATGACGATGTGCACGCCCGTCCTTCCGGCTGTGTCAATACTTTTTGCTCAGGCTGAACGGTAAAAGCGTCTCAGACCGACGCCCAAGCTACACACGCGCGGTCCGTGCGGGGCACCCCTGTGCACCGGCCGGTGCACACGGACTCAGTCCACGCTGCGCAGCAGGCCCTCGAGCGACTTGATCCGGTGGTGCATCTCGACGAGCTGCAGCCGGTTCGCCTCCTGCTCGGACCGGGCCCGCTCGACGGCTTCCTTGTACCCCAGCATCGCCTCGGCGTACTGGCGGTCGCGCTCGCGGTTGCGCTGCGTCTGGAAGTAGGCGACCGCCACGACCGCGCCGGCGAGTATCAGGAAGAAGGCGACCGGGATGATCACGTCGTCCATTAAGACCCCTCAGGTGATTGCTGTCCTGCCCCGTCCGACGTGTCCTGTTGGACGGCCGCGAGGATCGTGTCCACATTCAACCGCACGTCGAACGGCGCCAGTTCGAAGTATTTGAGCGCCTTGCCGTCGTCGGAGAGCTCCAGGCGGCCGACGACGAGACCGGCCTTCTCCAGACGTTCGAGGTGCATGTAGAGCAGGGGCCGGGAGACGCCGAGCCGCCGCGCCAGTTCGCTGACGTACAGCTGCCCCGGGGCGAGCTCGGTGATGATCCGGATCCGCTGGGCATGACCGACCGCGGAGAGAAAGGCGAGCAGCTCTTCGCTGTCCATGGCCCGCCTTCGCGCTGGTCCCGAAACGTGTCAGCCAAGGCTTACGCATGACGGGTTCCACTGTCAATCCGCCTCCCCGCAGCCCCGTATGACAGTTGACGGCTCGCTCCTTCACCTGTCAGTCTCCACTTACACATGAAGGCCTGAGGGTCTGGGGATTGGTGAAGGGGCGGGGATGGTCATGAAGAAGCGATCGGTCACGGTGCGCGTGGCCAGATGGAGTGCGCTGCATCCGTGGCGCGCGGTCATCGGCTGGCTGGTGTTCGTCGTGCTGTGCCTCGGGGGCGGGATCGCCGCCGGCATGAACAGCGCGACCTCTGAGGACTTCCGTGTCGGCGAGGCGGGCCGGGCCGAGGCCCTGGCGACCGAGGGCGGCGTCCAACTGCGGTCCACGGAACACGTGCTGATCCGTGCCGCGTCGGGCCCGCTGGACAAGGGGGCCGCCGACGCCGCCGTCAAGGACATCACCGCCCGGATGAAGGCCCTGCCGGAGGTCGCGTCGGTGGCGGACCCGGTGCGCTCGGCCGACGGACGGGTCCTGCGGGTCCAGGTGGAGCTGAACGGCTCCGAGCAGGACGACCAGGACACCGTCCCCCCGCTCCAGGCCCAGACCGAGGCAGCCGCCAAGGCGCACCCGGACCTGGTCATCGAGGAGACCGGCGACGCCTCCGTGAGCAAGGGGGTCGACGGCCAGCGCGACAAGGACCTGCAGTTCTCCGAGGCGATCACCCTGCCCATCACGCTGATCACGCTGGCCGTGGTCTTCGGCTCGGTCGTCATGGTCGGCGTACCGCTGCTGCTCGCCGTCACCTCGATCATGGCGACGATGGGCCTGGCGATGCTGGCCTCGCACCTGCTGCCGGACACCGGCGTCGGGATGAGCATGATCCTGCTCATCGGCATGGCCGTCGGCGTCGACTACACGCTCTTCTACCTCAAGCGCGAACGCGAGGAGCGGGCCCGCGCGGGCGGCCGGCTCACCTCCGAGGCCCTGGTCGAGGCCGCCGCCGCGACGGCCGGGCGCGCGATCGTCGTCTCCGGGCTCGCCGTCATCGTCTCCACCACCGCGCTCTTCCTCGCCGGTGACGTCATCTTCGACTCCCTCGCGACCGGCACCATCCTGGTCGTCGCCGTGGCCGTGGTCAGCTCGGTGACGGTGCTGCCCGCGCTCCTGGTCAAGCTCGGCCGCCGCACCGAGCGCCGCACGGCCAAGCGCCGGGCCCGGGGCAAGACCGTCCGGACGCGCGACGAGACGAACCCCGGCCGCGTGTGGAGCGCCCTGCTCACACCCGCCCGCAAGCACCCCGCGCTCACCCTGTGCCTCTCGGTCCTCGTCATGCTGGGGCTCGCGCTGCCGGCGCTGAACCTGAACCTCAAGAACCCGGCGCGGGACAGCTTCTCGCGCGAGATCGAGGCGATGAAGGGGTACGACAGGCTGCTCGAGGCCTTCCCCGAGCTGCGCGTCCGGCACCTGGTCGTGGTGCGGGCCGAGGCCTCGCAGGCCGCCGACGTCCGGGCGGCCCTGGGGGAGTTGGACCGCAAGGCGCAGGCCGACCCGCTCTTCTCGCACCCCTCAGGTGCTCCGCTCCTGCGCTCCTCCGAGGACCGGAGGACCACCACACTGGAGCTGAACGCCCCGCACCCCACGTACTCGGAGAAGGCCGAGGACTCGCTCGACCACCTCCGCCAGGACTATCTCCCCGCGACCGTCGACAAGCTGCCGGGCGTCGAGACGGCCGTCACCGGCGAGGTGCCGCGCGGCACCGACTACGTGGACCACCAGAACGAGAAGCTGCCCCTCGTCCTCGGCTTCCTGCTCCTGATGACGTTCGTCATGACGGTCTTCGCGTTCCGCTCCGTCGTCCTCGGACTGCTCGGCGCCGTCCTCAACCTGCTCTCGGTCGGGTCGGCGCTCGGACTGCTCGTCCTGGTCTTCCAGGGCGACTGGGCCGAGGAGTTGCTCTCCTTCGTCTCGCTCGGCGGCATCTCGTCGCGCGTACCGCTCTTCCTCTTCGTGATCCTCTTCGGGCTCTCGATGGACTACCAGGTGTTCGTGGTCAGCCGGATCCGCGAGGCCGCGCTGAACGGCGTACCGACCCGGCAGGCGGTCCTCGACGGCATCGCGTCCTCCGCCAAGGTCGTCACCAGCGCCGCGATCGTCATGGTCACCGTCTTCGCGAGCTTCGTGATGCTGCACATCCTGGAGATGAAGCAGATGGGCTTCGTCCTCGCGGTGGCCGTGCTCCTCGACGCGTTCGTGATCCGCGTCATGATCCTGCCCGCGGCGCTGCTGCTCCTCGGCCGCGCCACCTGGTGGCCGTCCCGCGCGATCCGCCGCGCCGAGGCCCTCGCGGCGCAGCGGTACGGGGCGCAGACGGCCGCCGACCAGCGCCCGTTCACCGGGCAGGGGGTGGCTCGTCATGGCTAACCGGAGCAGTTAGGGGGTGGTG
>NZ_SRIC01000020.1 GCF_004684775.1 Streptomyces sp. MZ04 | reverse complement strand
GTGCGGGTGAGGTCGCGGGGGACTGACCCGAATGGCGATATGCGGAGTGTCCGGATCCTGACCGCCGCTGCCTGGCGGATTACCGGGCGGGGAGCTGGGCACAACGCTTGCATGCCTGCCGCGCGGCACCCGTGGGGCGGGCGAATCGGGCGGCGTGCCCCGTTGCCGCGGGCGTTGAGTCGATTTATCGTCCCAGCACGATTCGCGAGCAAGATCACAATATGTGAAGGGGCCGCGGCCATGGTGGCGAAGAAGACCGCCGTACAGCATTCGGCGTCGGGCAGATCCACGGGCGCGGCCGCGCGGGGAGCGAACGGGGTGCAACCGGAGAAGGCGGCGAAGGCGGCCGCCAAGAAGACGACCGCGAAGAAAGCCACCGCCAAGAAGACGGCCAACAAGACGGTCACCAAGGCGGCGACCAAGACGGTCACCAAGGCGGCGACCAAGACGGTCACCAAGGCGGCGACCAAGACGGTCACCAAGGCGGCCACCAAGACGGCTACCAAGGCGGCGGCCGAGAAGACCGTCGCCAAGAAGGGGGCCGTCAAGAAGACCGTCGCCAAGAAGGCGACGGCAAAGAAGACGGCTGCCGAGAAGGCCGTACCGGCGGAGGCGGCCCCACCGGCGAAGAAGACGGCTGCCAAGAAGAGCACGGCCAGGAAGAGCACAGCCAAGAAGACGGCCGCGACCGCGGCCGATGGTGCGGCTCAGGCCGCGGAGACGACGGGAGCCACGACAGTGGTCGCGAAGAAGACTCCGGGCACGGCGACGGCAGCGAAGAAGCCGACCGCGGTGCCCAAGGCGCGTGTCGCCGCCGCGGAGCCCGGTGAGCTGGCGGTCCGGCCCGGCGAGGATCCCTGGACCCCCGAAGAGGTCGGGGAGGCGCGCGCGGAGCTGCAGAGCGAGGCGTTGCGGCTCGGCAGTGAGATCTCGTCCTCCGAGGACGCTCTGGTGGGCCTGATGCGTGACTCCGGGGACGGCGCCGGCCACGACGACGCGGACACCGGCACGAAGAACATCACGCGGGAACACGAGATGTCGCTGGCCGCCAACGCGCGCGAGATGCTCGAACAGACCCAGCGCGCCCTGGAGCGGCTCGACGCAGGGACGTACGGAATCTGCGAGAACTGCGGCAATCCCATCGGTAAGGCGCGGATGCAGGCGTTCCCCCGGGCGACCCTGTGCGTCGAGTGCAAGCAGAAGCAGGAACGGCGCTCCTGACCACGGCCTGGCCACTTGGGGCCGTAGGTGTGTGCCGTACCCTCGTCCCCAGTCAGGTACCTAGGTTGAGGGACTCACGTGGCAGAGGCGGAGCGCATCATCGGTACGCCGGATATTCCTGAGGCGGCTGGGGCCGAGCCGGAGCAGTCCGACTCGGGCTCCGACGAGGCGGCGGGTCAGGACGCGCGGAGCGAGCGTGCCTCGCAGGAGGAGCAGGCTCAGGACGAGCGGGCTCCGCAGGCCTCGGAGGACGAGCAGGCCCCGGAGGACGAGCCGCGCCCCAAGGGCAAGCGGAAGATCCTGGTGCTGTTCGCGGTGGCCGTGCTCGCGTACGTCCTGGACCTCGTCAGCAAGATGATCGTCGTCGCGAAGCTCGAACACCACGAGCCGATCGAGATCATCGGCGACTGGCTCCGCTTCAACGCCATCCGGAACCCGGGCGCCGCCTTCGGGATGGGCGAGGCGTTCACCGTGATCTTCACCTGCATCGCGGCCGCCGTCATCGTCGTGATCGTCCGCCTGGCCCGCAAGCTCTACAGCCTGCCGTGGGCGATCGCGCTCGGCATGCTGCTCGGCGGGGCCCTCGGCAACCTCACCGACCGGATCTTCCGTTCCCCCGGTGTCTTCGAGGGCGCCGTGGTCGACTTCATCGCCCCGAAGGGCTTCGCGGTGTTCAACCTCGCGGACTCGGCGATCGTGTGCGGCGGCTTCCTGATCGTGATCCTGTCCTTCCGCGGCCTGGACCCGGACGGGACCGTCCACAAGGACTGATCCCCCGGGGCCTCCCGCGGGAGGCTTTGGTGCGGGAGTGTCGGTGGGCTCCTGCATACTCAATGGGTGAGCACGATTCCCGAGGTCCGCACCCTGCCCGTACCCGACGGCCTGGAGGGCGAGCGCGTCGACGCCGCCATCTCACGCATGTTCGGGTTCTCCCGCACGAAGGCCGCCGAGCTTGCGGCGGCAGGCAAGGTGCTGGTCGACGGCAGCGTGGTCGGCAAGTCCGAGCGTGTGCACGGCGGCGCCTGGCTTGAGGTCGAGATGCCGCAGGCGCCCGCCCCGGTGCAGATCGTCGCCGAGCCCGTCGAGGGCATGGAGATCATCCATGACGACGACGACATCGTGGTGATCGTCAAGCCGGTGGGCGTGGCCGCGCACCCGAGCCCGGGCTGGACCGGGACGACCGTGATCGGCGGCCTCGCGGCGGCGGGCTACCGGATCTCCACCTCCGGCGCCGCCGAGCGCCAGGGCATCGTGCACCGCCTGGACGTCGGCACGTCCGGCCTGATGGCGGTCGCCAAGTCCGAGCGGGCGTACACGTCCCTGAAGCGCCAGTTCAAGGAGCGCACGGTCGACAAGCGCTACAACGCGCTGGTGCAGGGCCACCCCGACCCGATGAGCGGCACCATCGACGCCCCCATCGGCCGCCACCCGAACCACGACTACAAGTGGGCGGTCACGGCCGAGGGCAAGCCCTCCGTGACGCACTACGACCTCATCGAGGCCTTCCGCGCGGCCTCGCTGCTCGACATCAAGCTGGAGACGGGGCGCACGCACCAGATCCGCGTCCACATGGCGGCCCATCGGCACCCGTGCGTGGGCGACCTGACGTACGGCGCGGACCCCACGATCGCCAAGCGGCTCGGACTGACCCGCCAGTGGCTGCACGCGGTGCGACTCGGTTTCGAGCACCCCGGGAACGGCCAGTGGGTC
Source organism: Streptomyces sp. MZ04 (assembly GCF_004684775.1). Lineage (GTDB taxonomy): Bacteria > Actinomycetota > Actinomycetes > Streptomycetales > Streptomycetaceae > Streptomyces. The sequence continues at coordinate 54,244 of NZ_SRIC01000020.1, read as the reverse complement.
GAGTTCGAGAGCCAGTACCCCGACGACCTCCAGCAGGCGCTCGACCGCGTGCGGGCCGAGAGCTCGTGACCGCCGGGGCCGCGTTCGTCTGCCGGGTCGCCGTGGAACCCGGTGACCTGGAGGCCTGTTTCGCGGTCCGCAAGGAAGTCTTCGTCGTCGAGCAGCAGGTCCCCGAAGACCTCGAGTACGACGAGTACGACGCCGGGGCGGCGCATGTCATCGCGGTCCGCGCGGACGGACTGCCGCTGGGCACCGGCCGTCTGCTGAGCGGCGCGGCGGCCGCGGCGAAGAACGGCGGCGATGCCCGGGTGGGCGCGCTCGGCCGGCTCGCGGTGACCAAGGCGGCCCGTGGCCTCGGTGTCGGGGCGGCCCTGGTGCGGGCGATCGAGGACGCGGCACGCGCGCGTGGCCTCACCGCCGTCGACCTGCACGCGCAGACGCATGCGCTGGGGTTCTACGAACGGCTCGGTTATGTGGTGTACGGCCCGGAGTTCCCCGACGCGGGGATTCCGCACCGGGCGATGCGGAAGGCGCTGGGCTAGCGGGGAACAGGCACCCCCGCCGGTCTTGTCCGGTTCGGGCGGAATGCGTGGCAGGGTTGGGGCTTGATCGTCCGACTCGCCACCCGCCGGAGGGCACACCGTGGACCAACTGGCGCTGCTGCTCATTCTGTTGCTCGGCGCCGTGGTGACGGTGCCGCTGGGGGAGCGGCTCGGGCTGCCCGCGCCTGTTCTGATGACCCTGGCCGGGATCGTCCTCGCCTTTGTGAGCTGGGTGCCGAACGTCGAGATCCCGCCGGACTTCATCCTTCCGCTGGTGCTTCCGCCGTTGCTGTACGCGTCCGTCCAGCGCACCTCCTGGCGGCAGTTCGCGGCCAACAGACGCCCCATCTTCCTGCTAGCCGTGGCGCTCGTCTTCGTGACGACCGCGGCGGTCGCGGCGGTCGCGGGCTCGGTCGTTCCCGGGCTTCCGATCGCCGCGGCCGTCGCGCTCGGGGCGCTCGTCGCGCCGCCCGACCCGGTCGCCGCGACCGCCGTCGCCGGGTCGCTCGGGCTGCCCCGGCGGCTCGTGTCGATCCTGGAGGGGGAGGGGCTCTTCAACGACGTCACGGCGATCGTGCTGTACCACGTGGCGATCGCGGCGGCGGTCAGCGGAACGTTCTCCTGGCCGTCGGCGGTGGGGCAGTTGGTGCTCTCCGGGGTGGTCGCCGTCGCCGTGGGGCTCGCGCTCGGCTGGCTCACCAACAAGCTGATGGGTCTCCTCGGCGAAGCCACCCTGCAGACCGGCCTGACGCTGCTCGTGCCCTTCGTCAGCTATGTGCTGGCCGAGGAACTTCTTGGCTCGGGCGTGCTTGCCGTGCTGACCACCGCGCTCTACCTCGCGGAGCACGCCGCGGACGCCGACGACGTACAAGGGAGGATCACCGGGCAGGCGTTCTGGCAGATCGTCGACACCCTGGTCACCGGTGTCGCGTTCGGGCTCATCGGGCTCGAACTGCACAACGTCTTCGGCACGTCGGAGGGCCGCGAGCTCCAGATGTTCGGCTGGGGCGCGACGGTCGTGGCGGTCGTCGTCGGCGTACGACTGGTGTGGCTGCTGCCCGCGACGTGGGTCGCCAAGAAGCTGCACAAGCGCAGGGACTACGACGAGGACATTCCCACGACGTGGCGCGAGACCGTCGTGATGTGGTGGTCGGGGATGCGTGGCGTGGCGTCGGTCGCGCTGGCGCTCGCCATCCCCCTGAAGACGGACAGCGGGGATCCCTTCCCGGCCCGCGACGAGATCATCTTCATCGCCTTCTGCGTCATCATGGCGACCCTCGTGGTCCAGGGGCTCACCCTGCCCTGGCTGGTGAGGAGGCTCGGCGTGCGGGCGGACACCGACGCGGAGCGGGCCGTCGAGCGGGAGCTCGCCGTCCGCGCGGCCGGGGCGGCCAAGCGCAGGCTCAAGGAGATCGAGGAGGTCGAGGAGCTGCCGGAGGACGTCCAGGAGCGGCTGCACCGCGGGGCGTTCGACATCGGCGCCAGAATCAGCCCCGACATCGTCGACGACGAGCGGCGGGAGCGGTACGCCAAGCGCGTCGACCGGCTCAAGGCGGTCCAGCGCATCCAGCGCGAGATGATGTCCGCCGCCCGCCATGAGGTCCTCGCGGCGCGCAGCGAGCCCGGCGCCGACCCCGAGATCGTCGACCGCGTCCTGCACCACCTCGACGTACGCAGTCTGCGGTCCTGAGGCCGGCCTCCGGACGGGGTGTCAGCCCCGGCCCGTGCGCGGGACGATCGGCTGGGACGGATGCGGACGGTCGTCGTCCGGCGGCAGTTCGGCCCAGGCCGTGTTGACCCGCGGCAGCGCGTAGGGATGCTCCTCGGTCAGCCAGCGGATCAGCTGCTCGCGCACCGTGACCCGCACCGTCCAGATGTCGTCCGCGTCCTTGGCGGTGACCAGGGCGCGCACCTGGATCGTGTTCGGCGTCGTGTCCGTGACCGCGAGGCCCCAGTCCCTGCCGTCCCAGGCACCGCACTCGCGCAGCACGTCCCGGAGCTTCTCGCGCATCTCCTGCACGGGCGCGGTGTGGTCGAGCTGGAAGAAGACCGTGCCGGTCATCTGGGAGCCGCCGCGCGACCAGTTCTCGAAGGGCTTCGAGGTGAAGTACGACACCGGCATCGTGATCCGGCGTTCGTCCCAGGTCCGCACGGTCAGGAAGGTCAGCGTGATCTCGTCGATGGTGCCGCACTCCCCGTCCACCACCACCGTGTCCCCGAGCCGCACCATGTCGCCGAAGGCGATCTGCAGGCCCGCGAAGAGATTGCCGAGCGTGGACTGCGCGGCGACGCCCGCGACGATGCCGAGCACGCCCGCCGACGCGAGCAGCGACGTCCCGGCCGCCTGCATCGCGGGGAAGGTCAGCAGCATCGCGCCGATGGCCACCACACAGACGATCGCGGTGACCACCCGCTGGATGAGCGTGACCTGCGTCCGCACCCGGCGCACCCGGGCCGGGTCGTGGTGGGAGGCGGCGTAACGCGCGTACGAGGCTTCCACGACGGCCGCCGCGATGCGGACGAGCAGCCACGCCATGGACCCGATGAGCACCAGCGTGAGCGTTCTGCCGATGCCCGCCGAATGGTCCTCGGCGATCTGCGCCTGGTCGTACGAGCCGCGCAGCAGGGCGACGCACAGGACGACTTGGAGCGGCAGCCGGCAGCGGCGCAGGAGGCCCCACACCGGGGCGTCGGGGTGCCGTGCGTCGGCCCGGCGCAGCAGCACGTCGGCCAGCCACCCGACGGCCAGCGTGAGCACGACCGAGCCGCCGACCACGATCAACGGACGCAGTACGTTCTCCATGCCTCAGAGGGTAGGTGGCACGATGGCCCCATGAACATCATGCTTTTCCATTCGACGTACGGGCTGCGGCCCGCGGTGCACGCGGCGGCCGACCGGCTGCGCGCGGCGGGGCACCAGGTGTGGACCCCCGATCTCTTCGACGGGCGCACCTTCGACACCGTCGAGGAAGGCATGGCCTTCAAGGAAGAGCTCGGCAAGGACGAGCTCCTGAAGCGGGCCATCCTGGCCGCGGCGCCCTACTCCGAGCGGGGTCTCGTCTACGCCGGGTTCTCCTTCGGCGCGGCCACCGCGCAGACGCTCGCGCTCGGCGACGACAAGGCGCGCGGCCTTCTGCTCCTGCACGGCACCTCCGACATCGCGGAGAGCGCCACGGCGGACGAGCTGCCGGTGCAGCTGCACGTCGCCGAGCCCGACCCGTTCGAGACGGACGACTGGCTGAGCGCGTGGTACCTGCAGATGGGGCGGGCCGGGGCCGACGTGGAGGTCTACCGCTACGCGGGCGCCGGGCACCTGTACACCGACCCCGACCTGGACGACTACGACGCCGAGGCCGCGGAGTCGACCTGGCGGACGGCGATCGGCTTCCTGGAGACCCTCTAGCCGCGCCCGCCCGCCGAGCGTTCACGCGCGCGTGCAGCGCCCCACCGGTGCGCTCACGGGCGGCTTGCACAGCAGGCCGGAGTCGCCGCCGCTGGAGCTGAGATACCGCCCGATGCACGCGTCGCCGTCGGCCCTGCCGCGCTCGGCACAGAACCGCAGGGCGGCCCGGCCGTCCGCGAAGGGCCCGGGAGCGTAGATCACCCAGAAGCCCGGCCGCAGTGATGCGTACGCGTCGCTGCGCACATACGACGCCTCCGGAACGTCCTTGCGCACCGCCGCGAGCCTGCGGTCGCGGGCGGCCTCGCCCGAGCCGACGGGCTCGGAGAAGAGCTGGGCGATCCAGGTGCCCGAGGCGGGTGGGGCCTTGGGGGAGGACGCCGGTGGCGTGGTCGGGCCGGGGCTCTCGCCGCCCTTGTCCGCCTGCCGGCCGTGCCCGCCCGTATCACCCCCGCCCCGCAGCGCGAGCACCAGCGCGCCACCGGCGACCAGGGCGAGCGCCACGGCAGCCGCCGCGACGATCACGGGTGTACGTGTACGTGTACGTGTACGCGTTCGGGGCTCGGCGGGCGGCGGTCCCGCGGCGACGGCGGGCGGCGGTCCCACGCTGTCGGCGGGCCGCTCCGAAGTCGCCGTCGGCTGCCAGGTGATGCCGTTCTCGACCGCCGCGAGCATCGCGTCGAGCCGGTCCGCGTCCGGGCGCAGCGCCGGATCCCGCACCAGGAGGGCGCCGAGGACCGGCGCGAGCGGCCCGGAGCGGACCGGCGACGGCACCGGCTCGTCGAGCACGGCGGCGAGCGTCGCCAGGCTCGTGGCGCGGCGCAGCGGACTGACGCCCTCCACGGCCACGTACAGGACCAGACCCAGCGACCACAGGTCGCCCGCCGGGCCCTCGCCGGTGCCGCGGATCCGCTCGGGCGCGATGTACTCCGGAGAGCCGATCAGGTCGCCCGTGGCGGTGAGTTGCGTGGAGCCGCTCAGCGAGGCGATGCCGAAGTCGGTCAGGACCACGGAGGGGGCGCCTCCCGCGTCCTGCGGCGATCGCTCCCGCAGCAGGACGTTGGCCGGCTTGATGTCGCGGTGCAGGATGCCCGCGGCGTGCGCGACCCGCAGGGCCGACAGCAGCTCGCGGCCGATGCGCGCCGCTTCGCGCGGCGTCAGCGTGCCCTCCTCCAGGAGGTCCTGGAGGGTGCGCCCCGGCAGCAGCTCCATCACGAGCCAGGGGTGCGGAGACGTGGGAATGTCGACGATCTGATGGATCGTCACCACATGGGGATGATTGAGCCGGGCCAGCGCGCGGGCCTCGCGCAGCACCCTCTCCCGCAGGACGCGCGACTGCTCGGCCGTCAGCTCGGGCCCCGCGGGCCGCACCTCCTTGATCGCCACCTCGCGGTGCAGCACGGTGTCGCGCGCCCGCCACACCGTGCCCATGCCTCCGCTGCCGAGCCGCTCCAGCAGCTCGAAGCGCCCGTCGATCACGTCCCCCTGGCCACTCATGCCGCAAGAGTAAAGGGCGCCGGAAACACGCGTGATCCGGGTCAGCGCACCGGGGCGGCCACCCGCTCGACCTTCTGGGTGCCGCTGAGCGTGCGGTACGAACGGGCCCACGACGAGGTCGCCTCGGGGTCCTTGCGGTCGGACACTACGTAGTAGTCCATCTGCGAGCGCTCGGCCGTCACGTCCAGGACGCCGTAGCCGTGCGAGTCCATGTCCAGCCACTTCACATGGCGGTTGGCGGCCTTGATCGCGCCGACGGCGACCAGCGAGAGGGTGTGCGGGGCGACGTGCAGCATGTCGTCCACGTTGTCGGAGGTCACGGACGTGACCACGAACTCCGTGGCCGCGGACGGCGATCCGGGGTACGTGGCGGCCTTGACCGGCACGTCGTTCGCCCAGGCCATGTGGATGTCGCCGGTGAGGAAGACCGTGTTGCGCACGGCCTTGTCGACCAGGTGGGCGATGAGTTCCTTGCGGTCGTCGGTGTAGCCGTCCCACTGGTCGGCGTTGATGGCCAGGCCCTCCTTGGGCAGGCCGAGCAACTCCGCGAGGGGGCCGAGCAGATGGGCCGGTACGGACCCGAAGGCGACCGGCGAGATCATCACTGAGGTGCCGACCAGCTTCCAGGAGGCGTCCGAAGTGGCCAGGCCCGCCTTCAGCCAGTCGAGCTGGGCGCGGCCCGTGATCGTACGGTCCGGGTCGTCGACGTCACCGCTGCCGAAGCCCGCCTGCTCGGAGCGGAACGAGCGCAGGTCGAGCAGGTGCAGATCGGCCAGCTTGCCGAAGCGCAGGCGGCGGTAGACGGTGCCTTCAGTAGAAGGGCGTACGGGCATCCACTCGAAGTAGGCCTGCTTGGCGGCCGCCATGCGCTGCGCCCAGTCGCCCTCGGTCTCGGGGGAGTGGTTCACCGCGCCGCCCGACCAGGTGTTGTCGGCGAACTCGTGGTCGTCCCAGATGGCGATCACGGGGTGCGTCGCGTGCATCGCCTGCGCGTCGGCGTCGGTCTTGTGGACGCCGTGCCGGGTGCGGTAGTCGGCGAGCGTGATGATCTCGTGCTTCGGCTCGTGCGGGCGTACGACGTACTTGGCGGCCGGGTACTCGCCGCTCGGGTACTCGTAGACGTAGTCGCCGAGGTGCAGGACCGCGTCGAGTTCGGTGCGGGCCGCGAGATGGCGGTACGCGGAGAAGTAGCCGGCCTCCCAGTTGGCGCAGGAGACCACGCCGAAGCGGACGCCGGGAGCCGCCGCGTCGTGCGCGGGGGTGGTGCGGGTGCGGCCCACGGGGGAGTGCGTGTCGCCCGCGGAGAAGCGGAAGTAATAGGTGGTGGCAGGGCGCAAGCCCCTTACGTCTGCCTTGACCGTGTGGTCGGACGCGGCCCGCGCGGTGGTGCTGCCGCGGCCGACTGTCCGGTCGAAGCCCTTGTCCTCGGCTATCTCCCAACTCACCTCGGTGTCAGGCCCCTTGCCGGACCCCGGGACGGCCTCCGGCACCGGCGTCACGCGGGTCCACAGCAGCACACCGTCGGGCAGCGGGTCGCCGGAGGCCACCCCGTGGTGGAACGCGGGCCCCGAGGCGGCGTGTGCGAGGGGAGCGACGGCGAGCGGGGCCGCGAGGGCGGCGGTGGCGGCAGCGGCCTTGACGACCGTGCGGCGGCGCGGGGCCGAGGAGTTCAGAGGCGACTTGGCGCCGGTTCGACTGGTCACGGGCGATTACCTTACTGATCAGTAATCGCGAAGAGCGGGCGACTTGGAAAAAGTTCGCCCGCTCTTCCGCCATCAGCCGCTCAGCGTGCGGCTTTTGCGCTGGTTCAGCCCTTGGTCAGCCCTTGAGCGCCGCGTCGACGGCCTTCTTGTACTCCTCGACCGACGAGGGCGCGTTCTTCGGGTCGGCGCCGGTCAGCTTCTTGCCGTCCATGACGAAGGAGGGCGTTCCGTCGACCTTGTCCTTGTTGTCGTCGAACTTCTTCGACATCTCGATGGCCCAGCGGTCGTACGTGCCGTCCTTGACGTCCTTCTTGAAGGAGGCGCTCTTCTTGAGCTCGGGGACCTCATTGGCGATCTTCAGGAGGTACGAGTCCTCCTTGAACTTGTCGGTGGTCTCCTCGGGGTGGTTCTCCTTGGAGAACATCGCCTTCTTGTAGTCGAGGAACGCCTGGTCGCTCACGTTCAGGGCGGCGCCGAGCGCGCTGAGCGCGTTCTTGGAGCCCTCACCGGTGAGGTTGCGGTCGAGGAACGAGGCGCCGATGAACTGGATCTTGTACTTGCCGTCCTCGAGGTCCTTCTCGACGGTCGGGCCGACCGTCTGCTCGAACGCCGCGCAGACCGGGCAGCGCGGGTCCTCGTAGACCTTGAGGGTCTTCTTGGCGCTGTCCTTGCCGATGACGACCGTCGTGCCGTCCGTGCCCGTGGAGTTCGCGGGCTTGACCAGCTTCTCGTCCTTGGCGGCGTCCCAGTGGCCGGGCTTGTTGGCCTGCATGACGGCGTAGCCGACGCCTCCCGCGATCGCCAGGACCGCGACGATGGAGATGCCGACGATCGTCTGCCGCTTGCGCTGCTCGCGCTTGCGCTCGGCTTCCTGCTGGGCGCGGATCCGCTCGCGGGCCGCCGACTTGGCCGCCTGGCTGTTGCGCTTGCTCATGATGGTGTTCTCCGTAGGGGGTTACGTACGTGGGGACGGTCGTGCTCAGGCGAAGGCGGCCGAGCACGGCGGTCCACGCCGTCCCACGAAGTGCACGAGCAGCCGCGTACGCACGGCCGTGACCCGGCGTGCCGGGCGCGGCAGGCGGCGTACGGGGCGCGGCCGGATGCCCACCGCGGCGACCGCGATCAGCAGCGGCCGGAAGGTGGCGGCGGCCACCGCGCGAAGCAGCTGGGCCAGGGCGCGCTCGCCGCGCCGCAGCCAGGCCGCCGCGAGCAGGCCGACTCCGATGTGCGCGCCGAGCAGCAGCCAGGCGGTGCGCGGATCGGCGTCGGTGAGCAGGACCGCGGCGCGGTGCCCCTCGCCGCCGGCCATCCGGGCCAGTGGGGTGCCGACGCTGCCGCCGCACAGCACGTCGAGGCCGACGGTGCGCAGCGGGCCCGCGACGGGGCCGCCCGCCTGGCCGTAGCAGACGTGCTGTCCGGTGGTGAAGACCGTGTCGGCGGCGAGCTCCAGCGGGATCAGCAGCGCGGCGATGCGTACGTAGCCGCGCTCACGCCCCGCGAGCGCGTACGCGATGACGAAGACACCCGCGGCGATCGCGGCGACCGTGGCCAGCGGCAGCGGGGCGCGGGACAGCAGGACGTGCGACGCGGCGGAGAGCATCACGACCAGCGCCGTGAAGAGCGCCGCGCGCACGGCTCTGAAGTGGGTCCCGGATATGTCCATCGCGCAAGCGAGTGTGCCATGTGCTCCTGTAAGACAGCCCTAAAGGGTGTCTATGAGTTGCACGGGGGCGCATCACCCGGGGGCCTACAGGCCGGGGATCCGGCCGTTGCGGAACAGGTCCACGAAGATCTGGTGGTCGCGCCGCGCCCGTGCGCCGTACTCGTGCGCGAAGTCCACGAGCAGATCCCCGAAGCCGTCCTCGTCGGCCGCGATGGCGGCGTCGATCGCGCGCTCCGTGGAGAACGGCACCAGGTCGGAGTGGCCGCTCTCGTCGTCCGCCGCCGCGTGCATCGTGGCCGTGGCGCGGCCCAGGTCGGCGACGACCGCGGCGATCTCGTCCAGGTCGTCGATGTCCGACCAGTCCAGGTCCACCGCGTACGGCGAGACCTCGGCCACCAGCTGACCCGCGCCGTCCAGCTCGGTCCAGCCGAGCCACGGGTCGGCGTGCGCCTGCAGCGCGCGCTGCGAGATGACCGTGCGGTGGCCCTCGTGCTGGAAGTAGTCACGGATCGCGGCGTCGGTGATGTGCCGCGACACGGCAGGCGTCTGGGCCTGCTTGAGGTAGATCACGACGTCGTTCTCCAGCGCGTCGCTGTTGCCCTCCAGAAGGATGTTGTACGAGGGCAGGCCCGCCGAGCCGATGCCGATGCCGCGGCGGCCGACGACGTCCTTCACGCGGTAGGAGTCGGGGCGGGTGAGCGAGGAATCGGGCAGCGTCTCCAGATAGCCGTCGAAGGCGGCAAGGACCTTGTACCGGGTCGCGGCGTCCAGCTCGATGGAACCGCCGCCGGAGGCGAAGCGGCGCTCGAAGTCGCGGATCTCCGTCATCGACTCCAGGAGCCCGAAGCGGGTCAGCGAGCGCGCGTCGCGCAGCGCGTCCAGGAGCGGGCCCTGGGCGGTGTCCAGGGTGAAGGGCGGCACCTCGTCGCTCTTGGCGCCCGTAGCGAGGTCGTGGATCCGCTCGCGGTACGCCGCGGCGTAGATCCGCACCAGGTCGGTGATCTGCTCGTCGCTCAGCGCCTTCGTGTAGCCGATCAGCGCCACGGAGGCGGCGAAGCGCTTCAGGTCCCAGGTGAAGGGGCCGACGTACGCCTCGTCGAAGTCGTTCACGTTGAAGATCAGGCGCCCCTGGGCGTCCATGTACGTGCCGAAGTTCTCCGCGTGCAGGTCGCCGTGGATCCACACCCGGCCCGTGCGGTCGTCAAGGAACGGCCCACCGTGCTGCTCGCGCTCCAGGTCGGCGTAGAAGAGGCAGGCCGTGCCGCGGTAGAACGCGAAGGCGGAGGCGGCCATCTTCCGGAACTTCACCCGGAACGCGGCGGGGTCCGCGGCGAGCAGCTCACCGAACGCGGTGTCGAAGACGGAGAGGATCTGCTCGCCGCGCTGCTCAGCGGTGGCCTGCGGGTCCGACATCGCGGGGTGCCTCCATGTAACAGGTGGTGCCAGGTGGTGCATGACATGTGGGACAGGTGTTCCGTCCTGTCCAACGCACGACGGTACCCCTGAGTGCCCACCGGTTGTCAGTGCCGCGGATTAGACTTCCACGCTGTCCCCCCAGACTGTCCGCAGCCTGTCGCCCACCGTTCTCCGGAGGCCTCGAACCGTGACCAAGCCGCCCTTCACGCACCTGCACGTCCACACTCAGTACTCGCTCCTGGACGGTGCCGCGCGGCTCAAGGACATGTTCAATGCCTGCAATGAGATGGGCATGACGCATATCGCCATGTCCGACCACGGCAATCTGCACGGGGCGTACGACTTCTTCCACTCCGCGCAGAAGGCGGGCGTCACGCCGATCATCGGCATCGAGGCGTACGTGGCGCCGGAGTCCCGGCGCAACAAGCGGAAGATCCAGTGGGGCCAGCCGCACCAGAAGCGCGACGACGTCTCCGGTTCGGGTGGTTACACCCACAAGACGATCTGGGCGGCGAACAGGACCGGCCTGCACAACCTCTTCCGGCTCTCCTCCGACGCGTACGCCGAAGGCTGGCTCCAGAAGTGGCCGCGCATGGACAAGGAGACGATCTCCCAGTGGTCGGAGGGCCTGATCGCCTCCACCGGCTGCCCCTCCGGTGAGCTGCAGACCCGGCTGCGCCTGGGCCAGTTCGACGAGGCGGTGAAGGCCGCCGCCGAGTACCAGGACATCTTCGGCAAGGACCGGTACTTCCTGGAGCTGATGGACCACGGCATCGACATCGAGCGCCGGGTCCGCGACGACCTGCTCCGGGTCGGCAAGAAGCTCGGCATTCCGCCGCTGGTGACGAACGACTCGCACTACACGTACGCGCACGAGTCCGTCGCCCACGACGCCCTGCTCTGCATCCAGACCGGCAAGAACCTCTCGGACCCGGACCGCTTCCGCTTCGACGGCACGGGTTACTACCTGAAGACCACGGACGAGATGTACGCCATCGACTCCTCGGACGCCTGGCAGGAAGGCTGCCGGAACACGCTCCTGGTCGCCGAGCAGATCGACACCACCGGGATGTTCGAGAAGCGCGACCTGATGCCCAAGTTCGAGATCCCGGAGGGCTTCACCGAAGTCACCTGGTTCCAGGAGGAGGTCCGGGTCGGCATGAACCGCCGCTACCCGGCGGGTGTCCCCGAAGACCGCCAGAAGCAGGCGGAGTACGAGATGGACATCATCATCCAGATGGGGTTCCCGGGGTACTTCCTGGTGGTCGCCGACTTCATCATGTGGGCGAAGAACAACGGCATCGCGGTCGGTCCCGGCCGAGGCTCCGCGGCCGGTTCGATCGTGGCGTACGCGATGGGCATCACCGACCTCGACCCGATCACGCACGGCCTGATCTTCGAGCGGTTCCTCAACCCCGAGCGTGTCTCCATGCCCGATGTCGACATCGACTTCGACGAGCGCAGGCGCGTCGAAGTCATCCGGTACGTGACGGAGAAGTACGGCGCCGACAAGGTCGCCATGATCGGCACGTACGGAAAGATCAAGGCGAAGAATGCCATCAAGGACTCCGCGCGCGTGCTCGGATATCCGTACGCGATGGGCGACCGCCTCACCAAGGCGATGCCCGCCGACGTCCTCGGCAAGGGCATCGACCTCTCCGGCATCACCGACCCCAAGCACCCGCGCTACAGCGAGGCGGGCGAGATCCGGGGGATGTACGAGAACGAGCCGGACGTCAAGAAGGTCATCGACACCGCCAAGGGCGTCGAGGGCCTGGTCCGGCAGATGGGTGTGCACGCGGCCGGCGTGATCATGTCCAGCGAGCCGATCGTGGACCACGCGCCGATCTGGGTGCGGCACACCGACGGCGTGACCATCACGCAGTGGGACTACCCCCAGTGCGAGTCGCTCGGCCTCCTGAAGATGGACTTCCTGGGCCTGCGCAACCTGACCATCATGGACGACGCCGTCAAGATGGTCCGGGCCAACAAGGGCATCGACCTGGAGATGCTCGCTCTCGAACTGGACGACCCGAAGACCTTCGAACTGCTCTGCCGGGGTGACACGCTCGGCGTCTTCCAGTTCGACGGCGGCCCCATGCGCTCGCTGCTCCGCCAGATGCAGCCCGACAACTTCGAGGACATTTCCGCCGTCTCGGCCCTGTACCGGCCGGGCCCGATGGGCATGAACTCGCACACGAACTACGCGGAGCGCAAGAACGGCCGCCAGGAGATCACGCCGATCCACCCGGAGCTCGAAGAGCCCTTGAAGGAGACGCTGGGCCTCACCTACGGCCTGATCGTGTACCAGGAGCAGGTGCAGAAGGCCGCGCAGATCGTCGCCGGCTACTCGCTCGGCGAAGCCGACATCCTGCGCCGCGTGATGGGCAAGAAGAAGCCCGAGGAACTGGCGAAGAACTTCGTCCTCTTCCAGGAGGGCGCGAAGAAGAACGGCTACTCCGACGCCGCGATCCAGGCCCTGTGGGACGTCCTGGTCCCCTTCGCCGGCTACGCGTTCAACAAGGCGCACTCCTCGGCGTACGGCCTGGTCACCTACTGGACCGCCTACCTGAAGGCGAACTACCCGGCCGAGTACATGGCCGCGCTGCTCACCTCGGTGAAGGACGACAAGGACAAGTCGGCCGTCTACCTCAACGAGTGCCGCCGCATGGGCATCAAGGTGCTCCCGCCGAACGTGAACGAGTCCGTGCACAACTTCGCCGCCCAGGGCGACGACGTGATCCTCTTCGGCCTGGAGGCGGTCCGCAACGTCGGCACGAACGTGGTCGAGTCGATCATCCGCTCGCGCAAGGCGAAGGGGAAGTACACCTCCTTCCCCGACTACCTCGACAAGGTAGAGGCCACCGCCTGCAACAAGCGCACCACGGAGTCGCTGATCAAGGCGGGCGCCTTCGACACGATGGGCCACACCCGCAAGGGCCTCACCGCGCAGTACGAGCCCATGATCGACAACGTGGTGCAGGTCAAGCGCAAGGAAGCGGAAGGCCAGTTCGACCTCTTCGGAGGGATGGGCGACGAGGCCGCCGGGGACGAGCCGGGCTTCGGGCTCGACGTGGAGTTCTCCACGGACGAGTGGGAGAAGACGTATCTGCTCGCCCAGGAGCGGGAGATGCTCGGTCTGTATGTCTCCGACCACCCGCTCTTCGGCCTGGAGCACGTGCTGTCCGACAAGGCCGACGCGGGCATCGGGCAGCTCACCGGCGGTGACTACTCGGACGGTTCGATCGTCACCATCGGCGGCATCATCTCCGGCCTCCAGCGCAAGATGACCAAGCAGGGCAACGCCTGGGCGATCGCCACCGTCGAGGACCTCGCGGGCTCCATCGAGTGCATGTTCTTCCCGGCGACGTATCAGCTCGTCTCGACCCAACTCGTCGAGGACGCCGTGGTGTTCGTCAAGGGCCGCCTCGACAAGCGCGAGGACGTGCCGCGTCTGGTCGCGATGGAGCTCCAGGTCCCCGACCTGTCGAACGCGGGCACCAACGCGCCCGTCCTGATCACCATCCCGACGGTGAAGGTGACCCCGCCGATGGTCAGCCGCCTCGGTGAGATCCTCAGCCACCACCGGGGCAACAGCGAGGTGCGGATCAAGCTCCAGGGGGCGCAGAAGACGACGGTGCTGCGGCTCGACCGGCACCGCGTGCAGCCCGATCCAGCCCTTTTCGGTGATCTGAAGGTGCTGCTCGGCCCGTCCTGCCTGGCGGGGTAGTACCCGGCCCACCGCATGAAGGCCCACCGCATGTAGGCCCACCGCATGAAGGCCCACCGCATGAAGGCCCACCGCATGAAGGCCCACCGCATGAAGGGGCGCACCCGGAAGCCCGGGTGCGCCCCTTCATGCGGTGCCTGCGTGTACGTCAGTTGTGGCCGAAGCGGCGCTGGTGCTTGCGGGCGACCTCGGCGGGGCTGCCCTGCCCCTGCACGGCCTCCTTCATCCTCGACTCGGCCTGCTCCGCGGACGTCTTCGACTGCTCCTGCGCCTGCTCGGCGGACGAAACGCGACCCCGGTCCGAGACGCCGGTCTTGCGGTGCTGTTTCTTGGCCATTGTGATCTTCCTCCTGAGGGGGATCTGGGGGCCAGGACGCGACCAGATTCACATATACAAGTAAACCGCGCATTTCGGAGAATTACCGTGCGTAACAAGGGTTCTCGGGGTGCGAAGTCGAGACACGCCACGCCGAAGATCGAGTTCCGGCCGTTAACCTCCGCCGGGTCGGGCAGACTCGAAGGAAACCCGAAGCTTTACTTCCAGGGAATCTCCAGGGAAAGAGGGTGGATCGCGTGGACCGCTGCATCGTCCTGGTGGACGCCGGGTATCTGCTGGGTGCCGCCGCGAGTCTCCTCGCGGGCGAGCCGTCCCGGTCCCGGATCACCGTCGATCACGCCGCCCTGATCCAGGGCATCCGAGAGCGTGCCGAGTCCGACACCGAGCGCCCCCTGCTGCGTATCTACTGGTTCGACGGCGCCCCCGACCGCGTCCCGCAGCCGGAGCACCGAAGGCTGCGCGTCATGCCGCGCGTGACGGTCCGCCTGGGCGCGCTGACCCGCAGCGACGGGCGGTGGGCACAGAAGGGCGTGGACGCCGCCATGCACGCCGAGCTGACGGAGCTGGCCCGCAACCGCGCCTGCTCGGACGTCGTGCTCGTCACCGGCGACGGGGACCTGCTGCCCGGCATGATGGCCGCCAAGGAGCACGGCGTCGCCGTCCACCTGTGGGCCGTGCAGGCCGCCGACGGGGACTACAACCAGTCCGAGGACCTGGTCGCCGAGGCCGACGAGCGCCGCGTCCTCGACCGGGCCTGGATCACCAAGGCCGTACGCGCCAAGGAGCTCAGCGGCGCCTGCCCGCCGCCGCCCGCGCCCCGCCCGGAGATCGCCGCGATCCTCTCCGCGCCCCTTCCCGAGTCCGCGCTCGCGGCCAGCGCCCAGCGGGCCGCCGAGGAGGCCGCCGGGGTGCAGCACGCGGAGACCCCGGCCAACGGCGACAGCGGCGCCCCCCACCACATCCCCGCGGGCAAGGGCGTCCCCACCCCCAAGGACCTGGCCGCCCTGCGCGGCCCCGGCGCCCCGGCCGCCGCACAGCACCCCACCAACGCGACGCTGCGGTGGTCCTCCGACAAGGGCTGGGTCGAGCGGCCCGGCGGTGCCGCCGAGAGCGCGGAGGCCGCGGCGCTGCCGACGCTGGCCCAGCTGACCACGGCCGAGCAGCGCTGGGCCGACCGCGAGGAGGACATCACCACCGTCGGCGGTGACCCCTTCGAGGTGGGCCAGGTGTTCGCGCGCCGCTGGATGGCACGCCTGCCCGAGCAGCACAACCTGCAGAAGCTCTCGACGATGTACCCGCGCATCCCGCACCGCGTCGACGGCGAGCTGCTGCGGTACGCGGCCCGGTTCGGCCTGCTCGCCCACAAGGACGACCAGATCGACGAGCACGACCGGTACGCGATCCGGGCGGGCTTCTGGCGCGAGATCGACGTCCACACGGCGGTCGAACACGCGCCGGTGGGCGACCGTGCGGGGGAGTGACACAGGCGTACGGAGATGACCGATACAGGGCGTACGGGGCGCCCCGGGCGTCGCGGCGGGCACCGGACCCCGTACCCTCGTCCTTCGTGAGTACGCGCTCGGCACAGGGGGTCCGCCAAGGGCTCCGACAGGGTTACGGCAGCGATGCCGTCTGCGCGGTGCGCGACCTCGTCAAGACGTATCCCGCCGCCCGTGGCCGGCGCGGCACCCCCGCGACACCCGAAGTGCGCGCCACCGACGGCATCAGCCTCGACGTCGTGCGCGGCGAGATCTTCGGCCTGCTCGGGCCCAACGGCGCCGGCAAGTCCACCCTCGTCCGCCAGCTGACCGGCCTGATGCGGCCCGACAGCGGCGGCGTCGAGATCCTCGGCCACGACATCCTGCGCCACCCCGAGCGGGCCGCGCGGATCCTCGCCTACCTGGGGCAGGAGTCCACCGCGCTCGACGAGCTGACCGTCTCACTCGCCGTCGAGACGACCGCACGCCTTCGCGGCCTCGACGTGCGCCGGGCGCGGGCCGAGCGGGACGACGTACTCGAAGAGCTCGCGCTCATCCCGCTCGCGTCGCGGCCGCTGAAGAAGCTCTCCGGCGGGCAGCGCAGGCTCGCCTGCTTCGCCACCGCGCTGGTGGGGGAGCGGCCGCTGCTCGTGCTCGACGAGCCGACGACCGGCATGGACCCCATCGCGCGGCGCGCCGTCTGGGGCGCCGTCGACCGGCGCCGGGCCGAGCGCGGCACGACGGTCCTGCTCGTCACCCACAACGTCATCGAGGCCGAGACGGTCCTGGACCGCGTCGCCGTCCTCGACCACGGCAAGGTCATCGCCTGCGACACCCCGGCCGGGCTCAAGGAGCAGGTCGCGGGCGAGGTGCGGGTCGAGCTTGTCTGGCGGGAGCGGGCGCCGCTGGATGTCCCCGAGGTGGCGGCGCTGCGCTCGTCCGCGGTGGAATCCGGGCGGCGGTGGTCGCTGCGGCTCGCCCCCGACGAGGCGCGGGCCGCGGTCGGGGCGATCACCGGCGGGGCCGCGTTCGCCTCGCTCGACGACTTCACCCTGGCCACGCCCAGCCTGGAGGACGTCTACCTCGCCCTGGGCGGGAATGCCAAGGGGCTGGTAAAGGCGTGATTTCTGCCGGCGGGCGACGAGACAGGCACATGATCAGGAGGGGCGTCCGATGAGTGCGGTTCCTTTGGAAGCCGCGGTGCGGGCCGGGGACGACCACGAGCGGCAGGCGGCCGACGCCCCCGCGCCCCTCGGGCCCCGCGCGCGGCTGTTCCCCGCGCTCTCGGCCGTCTATCGCGCGCAGCTCTCCCGGGCGCGGGTGGCCCGCATCCCCCTGCTCTTCGTGGCGACCTTCCAGTCCGTCGGGATCATGATCCTGATGCGGGGCGTGGTCGACGGGGGCGGCGAGGCGCGTGCCGTCGTCGCCGGGTCCTCCGTGCTCGTCGTCGCGTTCGTCGCGCTCAACCTGCTCGCGCAGTACTTCGGGCAGCTGCGCTCCGACGGCGGGCTCGACCACTACGCCACGCTGCCCGTGCCGCCCGCCGCGGTGGTCCTGGGCGCCGCGGCCGCCTACGCCTCGTTCACCGTGCCGGGCACCTTCGTCACCGCGATCGTCGGATGCGGCCTCTTCGGGCTGCCCCTCACCCACCTGTGGGTGCTCGTCGCGGTGATCCCGCTGGCGGGCGCCGCGCTCGCGGGGCTCGGCGCGGCCCTCGGACTGCTCGCGCCGCGGCCCGAACTGGCCACATTGCTCGGCCAGTTGGGCATGTCGGCGGCGCTGCTGCTCGGTGTGCTTCCGGCCGAGCGGATGCCGGAGATCCTGCAGTACGCGCGTGACCTGCTGCCCTCGACGTACGGAGTCGAGGCGCTCGCCCGCACCTTCGGGCCCGATCCGGACTGGGCGGCCGTCGGCTTCGACCTGGCGGTGTGCGCGGGGGTCGGCGTCGCCTCGCTCGCGCTCGCGACCTGGGCGTACCGCCGGGCGGCTGTGCGGTGACGCGGTCCGTGGGCACTACTGGCACCATGTGTGGGTGACTGCACCGCTGACGCCTTCCCAACCGCCCCACGGCGAGCCCCCGCACGACCCCTGGCAGCAAGCCGCCAAGCCGTCCGGAGACGTTCCCCCGTCGGCTCACGAGGAGGACGGCCCCGGCATGAAGACCGAAGTGCGGCAGGCCGCGGTCATCGCGGTCGCGTTGGCCGTCTGCGGCGTCCTGCTCGGGCTGCTGTGGCTGTGGCTCGCGCCGCGCGTGCCGCTGGTCGCGGACAGCGACGCGGTGTACCTCAAGGACACCGAGAGTGAGCAGGCGATCGGGGTCGACGGAACGTTCACTCTGCTCGCGCTCGCCTTCGGCGCGGTGAGCGGGATCGTCGTCTTCCTGCTGCGCAAGCGGGGCGGAATCCCGCTGGTCGCCGGCCTGACGGCCGGGGGACTCCTCGGCGCGGTGCTCGCCTGGCGGCTCGGGATCTTCGTCGGGCCCGAGACGGATGTCGTCGCGCACGCGAAGGCGGTGGGCAAGGGCGTGGCGTTCGACGCGCCCCTGGAGCTCAAGGCCAAGGGCGCGCTCCTGGCGTGGCCCGTCGCGGCGCTGCTGGTGCACCTGGGTCTTACCGCGCTGTTCGGGCCGCGGGATCCCGAGCCGTACCCCCTCGCCTACGGGGATCCGGCTCGGCCCGAGGACAGCCCGAACCATTAGAGGGCAGCCCGAACCACTAGAGGGCAGCCAGAACCATTAGGCGGGGCGCCTCCCGTGGTTCGCCTTGCCCTTCCTCACCCGCCACTTCCTCTTGCGCGTCTTCTTCGACATGAGGGTGGTACTAGTCGAGGACAGGGCCCGCGTCGAGGGCGCTTTCACGCCTGATGCCGGGGGCTATTCGCGCCCGATCGGGGCCAGCACCGCGCCGGTCAGCGTCGCCAGGTCGGCCGGGGCGAGTTCCACCTCCAGGCCGCGGCGGCCCGCCGAGACACAGATCGTGGTGTGGCCCGACGCCGAGTCGTCCAGGACCGTACGCAGCTTCTTGCGCTGGCCGAGCGGGGAGATGCCGCCCCGGACGTACCCGGTGGTGCGCTCGGCGGCCGCCGGGTCGGCCATCACCGCGCGCTTGCCCGAGACAGCGGCGGCCAGGGCCTTCAGGTTCAAGGTGCCCGCCACAGGGACCACGGCCACCGTCAGTTCGCCGTCCACCTCGGCCACCAGGGTCTTGAAGACCCGGTCCGGGGAGACGCCCGTGGCCTCGGCCGCCTCGTCGCCGTACGAGGGGTGCGCGGGGTCGTGCTCGTAGGCGTGGACGGTGTAGCTGGTGCCCGCCGCGGTGAGGGCGACCGTCGCCGGGGTGCCGCCCGTGCCCGGCTGCTTCTGCTGTTTCTTCTGCTTCTTCGCCAAAGCGCTCGCGCCTTACGTCAGTTGAGGCTTGTGGTGCCGCGCGTGAGGTCCGTCGCGGGCAACGACGGCAGATTACGGATGATCGCGGTCTCCGCGCGAAGGAGTTTCAGCTCCTCGCGCAGGCGCGCCGCGGTGTCCGCGGACTCGAGCAGCCGCTGCTTGGTGGGGGTGTCGAGGACCGCTGCCGCCGCGACCAGGTACGACACCACGGACGGGTCGTCCGGCAGCTCGGCGCCGGTCGACAGGGACCGCTCGCGCGCCCCGGCGAGCCGCTTCTGGTAGGCGCGGAACGCCCGCAGGACGCCCGCGGCCAGCGTGCCCGCCTCCTCGCCCGGCTCCTCGGGCAGCTCCTCGACCTCGGCGGTCAGGAAGGCACCCGACGCGTCCACCGAGTGCACGCGCACCCGGCTCGTGCCGGTGGCCAGGACCTCGAAGCCGCCGTCGGCGCGCTCCCGGATCGTCGCCGCGTCCGCCACACAGCCCACCGCGTGGAAGGCCTTGAGCGGGTCGGCGCCGAAGCCCGCGGCGGGCCCCTGCTCGGGCTGCGAGGTCGGGTCCGGGAGGCCCGGGGCGCTCGGCGCCACTTCGAGGCCGTCGCGGATCGCGACGACGGCGAAGAGCCGCTGCTCCTCGTCGGGAGTCTTGAGCAGGGTGCGCAGCATGGCGCGATAACGCTCCTCGAACACGTTCAGCGGGAGCACGAGCCCCGGGAACAGCACCGAGTTGAGCGGGAAGAGCGGAAGCCGGACGGTGGTCACAAGCCAAAAGCCTAATGGTCGCCGCGGTGCGGACGTCCGCGCCCGGTGCGCAGCGGGGTCGTGGACGCCACTTCGATGCGTACGCCGTCGCGCAGTTCGAGGAACTGGCCGAGCGGATCGTCGGCGAGACGGTCCCACGGGAAGGACGTCGCGTACGGCCCGATGAGGCGCAGTTGCTCGAGGGCGTCGTGCCAGCGTTCCAGGCGGACCAGGATGTATACGAGGAGGTTGCGGACCTCGGCGGGCCAGGGGTCCCCGGCCTCGTACTCGTCGGACAGGGCGATGCCCAGGTCGGCCGCCGCGTCCAGGCGCTCTCGGGGCACGTTCCCCGACGCGCTGGTCAGATAGGCGAAGGCGGCGCGTGCGGGCAGCGCCTGGATCAGCGAACCGGGCAGCGCGTCCCGGGCCGCGCGCTCGGCGAAGTCGAAGCACTGGCGGTGCGAGCCGTACCAGGCCGCCGAGAGGTACTGCAGGGCCGAGGCATGGCAGCCGTAGTGGTGCGAGGAGCGGCGCACCGCCTCGGCCCACACCTCGTCGAAGACCGTCTGCGACGCGTGCGTGCCGCGGGCGTGGTCCAGGGCGATCCGCCAGGGCACGGGGTCGCGCGGGTCGGCCTCGGCGGCCGCGGTGAGCAGCGGTGCCGTCTCGCGGAGGAGTTCGGCGCGGGCGGGCGACTCCCAGCCGCGTACGACCGCGAGCTCGGCCTTGACGAGGAGCGCGTCCGGGTCGTGCGGGGCGGCGGACTGCCAGTCGTCGAACCACTCGGAGCGGGAGCGGGCGAAGGCGGCGAGGCGGGTGGTGTAGCGGTCGCGGTTCTCCCACTCGGCGGCCTCGCGGGTCATGGCGAGCAGCTTGGCGGCGGGGCCGTGATCGCCGCGTCCCGCGGCGACGAGCGCAGGGCCGAGCCGGTCGTCGGGCACGTCGAGGAGCACCTCGTCGTCGGGGGTCAGGCCGGCGGCGAGGAGCGGGGTGTGCTTGACCATCCGGGTGGTGCGGATCAGAGCGCGCAGCAAGTGCATGGTGTGGGTATTGAAAACCGCAGGTGGGAGCAGTACCAGGGGGTAGTTGGTGACGCTTTCGTATCGGTCGATCGGTTGCCTGGGGCCTGGTCAAGGGCAGGTAAAATCTGGAGCCCCGTGGGCCCGTCGGCGCCCCCTGGAGCCCTCCTCAGTTCCGGCGCAGCAGCCGTGTCGCCCCCGCCGCGACCGTCGTCGCGAGCACCCAGCCGAGCAGGATGAGGATCGCCGCGAACCACTGCCAGCCGCCGCGCAGCTGCCAGTAGCTGTCCTGGCCGAGGTCGATGACCGGGAGCAGCAGGTCGAGGGAGAACAGCGCCGGGTTCCAGTTCGGGTGCTCGCCCGGCTTGATCGCCGGATGGTCGGCGCGCGAGAAGGCCACCGCGCTCACCGCCCACAGCACCGCCATCCAGAGCGCCGCCCGGCCCGGCCGGTAGCCGTAGGCGACCGTCCAGTCCTGGGCGAAGCCCCAGAGCTTCGCCGCGAGCGGCAGGGTCTCGCGGCGTCTGCGCTGCTTGGCGAGCAGCACCTCGCGGGCGTCGGCGTCCTCGCCGCCGTTGCGCAGCACGGTGGCCAGCTTCTCGTACGGCTCGGGGTTGTACTCGGCGGTCGCGGCCGCCACCCAGCTCAGCCGCCGGGAGAGCGGGAAGCTGCCCTGCGGGACGAGGTTCTCGTAGGTGAAACCGCCCATCTGGAGTCCGCCGGGGCCGGGCCAGCTGGTCGACTTGTCGATGAGGTTGACGACCTTCGCGCCGGACAGGACGACCTTGCCGCGCTGCGGGGCCTCGCCGAGGAAGCGCAGCTCGGGGGTCTGGACGCGGCGCAGCGACACCTCCTGCTCGTTCTCCAGGGTGAAGCGCGCCTGCGCCAGGTCGATGGCGTCCCCGAACCGCCCGTCGTCGAGGCGCAGACCGCCCTGGCACTCGAAGCGCTGGACGCGGGTGCCGCGCGCGGGGGTCTGGCCGCTGCTCGTGATCGGGTCACCCGGCGAGGCGGGCGTCATGTAGAGCGTGCGCTCTACGGTCATCTGCGGGGCGTTGAGCGCACGGGGACCGTAGGGATTGGCGAGCTTGCTGCCGCGCAGGCTGAAGGAGACGCCGACTTTCGCGCCGCGCAGGCTCAGCTGGCCGTGCGACTCCATCAGCTCGGCCTGCAGGTCCTGCCCGACCGAGAGCCCGTCGCCCATGATCGATTTGCCCCGCCGGTCGCGGTAGATCACCGCCTGGTTGAGCAGCAGGTCGGTGCCGATCTGGGCGTCCGTGAGGCGCATGCCGTTGTGGATCCGGCAGCGCGGCAGATGCAGATCGCCCTCGGTGTGCAGGCGGGCCGCCTCCACCCGCGGGATCGAGCAGTTGACCAGGCGCAGGGTGGTGAACTTGGCCTCGGGGATGAGCAGTTCCTTCTCGAAGCGGCAGTGCTTCAGCTCGGTGTAGGGGAGGATCTCGCCGCCCGCGAGATCGAGTACGTCGGTGATCTGCAGGCCCGAGAGCTTCAGCGACGAGACCCGGCCGGAGAGCGCGGGAGGCCCGTCGAGCAGCAGCATGCACACGATGCGCGCGCGTACGCTGCGTTCCGGACTCCAGGGATGGCCGCCGTGCGGATCGTCCGCCATCGGATCTCCCGACCGGAGGTCGTAGACGCTGCCGTTGCGGAAGGCCTGCCACATGCCGATCTCGGCGGCGGTCAGCCAATCCGGCGGCTCTCCGGTGTCGGTGCCGTCGACCACTGCTGTTGTCCTCCCCGTGCTGCGATTCCGTGCCGCGCTGCGTTTGTGCCTCGTACGCCTGTTTAATGCCCGCTCAGTGAGCAGCTGAACGCTAGTGGTGAACGTGAGCTCCCGGGATCTATATCAGCCAGTGATACGGGCGTCCGGCGAAGAATGTGGGTCTGAGAGAATTGGCCATGTGATCTCTCGAATCGATCTGCGCGGCGACGCCCTCCCCGAGGGCCCCGCCCTGCGCGCCCTGCTGCCCCGTGCCGACTTCGACGTCGCGGCCGCCCTGGAGAAGGTGCGGCCCATCTGCGAGGCCGTGCATCATCGGGGCGACGCGGCGCTGATCGACTACGCGGAGAAGTTCGACGGCGTACGGCTCGAGCAGGTCCGCGTCCCCGCTGCCGCGCTCGCCGAGGCCCTCGCGGGTCTCGAGCCCGCCGTGCGCGAGGCGCTCGAGGAGTCGATCCGGCGCGCCCGCATCGTCCACCGCGAGCAGCGCCGCGCCCCGCACACCACGCAGGTCGTGCCCGGCGGCACGGTCACCGAGAAGTGGGTGCCGGTCGAGCGCGTCGGCCTCTACGCGCCGGGCGGCCGCTCCGTCTACCCGTCCTCCGTGATCATGAACGCGGTCCCGGCGCAGGAGGCCGGCGTCGCGTCGATGGCGCTCGCGTCCCCGCCGCAGAAGCCACGTTTTGAAGGAGACACAGCCGGCGGCCTTCCGCACCCCACCATCCTCGCCGCCTGCGCGCTCCTCGACATCGACGAGGTCTACGCCGTCGGCGGCGCCCAGGCCGTCGCGATGTTCGCGTACGGCACCGAGACCTGCGCCCCGGCCAACATGGTCACCGGGCCCGGCAACATCTGGGTCGCGGCCGCCAAGCGGTACTTCACCGGACGCATCGGCATCGACACCGAAGCGGGCCCCACCGAGATCGCGGTCCTCGCGGACGACACGGCCGACGCGGCGCACGTCGCGTCCGACCTGATCAGCCAGGCCGAGCACGACCCGCTCGCGGCCGCCGTACTCGTCACCGACTCCGTGGACCTGGCCGACGCGGTCGCCAAGGAGCTGGAACCGCAGGTCGCCGCGACCAAGCACGTCGAGGACCGGATCGTCCCCGCGCTCGCGGGCCGCCAGTCCGCGATCGTCCTGGTCGACGGCCTGGACGAGGGCCTGCGCGTCGTCGACGCGTACGGCGCCGAGCACCTGGAGATCCAGACCGCGGACGCCGCCGCCGTCGCGGAGCGCGTGAAGAACGCGGGCGCGATCTTCGTCGGCCCCTGGGCGCCCGTCTCCCTCGGCGACTACTGCGCGGGCTCCAACCACGTCCTGCCGACCGGCGGCTGCGCCTGCCACTCCTCGGGGCTCAGCGTCCAGTCGTTCCTGCGCGGCATCCACATCGTCGACTACACCCGCGAGGCGCTCGCCGACGTCGCGCACCACGTGGTGACGCTGGCGGAGGCCGAGGACCTGCCCGCGCACGGTGCGGCGATCAAGGCGCGTTTTGCCGAGGGTGAACAAAACTGGCACAGCGGATGGAAGGTGCCCACCAAGTGACGATCCGGATCGACGACCTCCCCGTACGCGACGAACTGCGCGGCAAGTCCCCCTACGGGGCGCCCCAGCTCGACGTACCCGTGCGCCTGAACACCAACGAGAACCCCTACTCGCTCCCCGAGCCGCTCGTCGAGCGCATCGCCGAGCGGGTCCGCGAGGCCGCCCGCGACCTCAACCGCTACCCCGACCGGGACGCGGTCGAGCTGCGCACCGAGCTCGCGCGCTACCTCACCCGCACCGGCGGCCACGAGGTCACCCTCGCCAACGTGTGGGCGGCCAACGGCTCCAACGAGGTCATCCAGCAGCTCCTGCAGACCTTCGGCGGGCCAGGACGCACCGCGATCGGCTTCGAGCCCTCGTACTCGATGCACGGCCTCATCGCGCGCGGCACCGGCACGAGCTGGATCTCCGGCCCCCGCGGCGACGACTTCACGATCGACGTCGAAGCGGCGACGAAGGCCATCGCCGAGAACCAGCCCGACGTCGTCTTCATCACCACGCCCAACAACCCCACGGGAAACGCCGTCTCGGCCGAGACGGTCCTCGCGCTCTACGAAGCCGCGCAGGCCGCCAAGCCGTCGATGGTCGTGGTCGACGAGGCGTACGTCGAGTTCAGCCATGGAGACTCGCTCCTCCCCCTGATCGAGGGACGGCCGCATCTGGTCGTCTCGCGCACCATGTCGAAGGCCTTCGGCGCGGCCGGACTTCGCCTCGGCTATCTGGCCGCCGCCCCGGCGGTCGTCGACGCCGTACAGCTCGTACGCCTGCCGTACCACCTGTCGGCCGTCACCCAGGCCACCGCGCTCGCCGCCCTGGAGCACACCGACACGCTCCTGAAGTACGTCGAGCAGCTCAAGGCCGAGCGCGACCGGCTCGTCACCGAGCTGCGTGCGATCGGCTACGAAGTGACCGATTCGGACGCCAACTTCGTGCAGTTCGGGCGGTTCGAAGACGCCCACACGGTCTGGCAGCGGATCCTCGACCGGGGCGTCCTGGTCCGGGACAACGGAGTGCCCGGATGGCTGCGGGTCAGCGCCGGAACCCCCGAAGAGAACGACGCGTTCCTCGATGCGGTACGCGAACTGAAGAAGGAGCAGCAGGCATGAGCCGCGTTGGACGGGTCGAACGCACCACGAAGGAGACGTCGGTCCTCGTCGAGATCGATCTCGACGGCACCGGCAAGGTCGAGGTGTCGACGGGTGTCGGCTTCTACGACCACATGCTCGACCAGCTCGGCCGCCACGGCCTCTTCGACCTCACGGTCAAGACCGAGGGCGACCTGCACATCGACACCCACCACACCATCGAGGACACCGCCCTCGCGCTCGGCGCCGCCTTCAAGCAGGCGCTCGGCGACAAGGTCGGCATCTACCGCTTCGGCAACTGCACGGTCCCGCTCGACGAGTCGCTCGCCCAGGTGACCGTCGACCTCAGCGGCCGCCCCTACCTCGTGCACACCGAGCCCGAGACCATGGCGCCGATGATCGGCACGTACGACACGACGATGACCCGGCACATCCTGGAGTCCTTCGTCGCGCAGGCCCAGATCGCCCTGCACGTGCACGTGCCGTACGGCCGCAACGCCCACCACATCGTGGAGTGCCAGTTCAAGGCCCTGGCCCGCGCCCTGCGTTACGCCTCCGAGCGTGACCCGCGCGCCGCCGGGATCCTCCCCTCCACGAAGGGCGCGCTGTAAAACCATGACCGGTCTCAACACCATCCTCATCGTCGTCGGCCTCTTCCTGATCGGCGGCATCATCTCCTTCGTCAAGCAGGGGATGCCGAAGAGCCTGATCACGCTCCTGTCCATCGGCGCCGCCATGTGCCTGGCCGCGGGCGTCCTGCGGCTCGACTACTGGAACTGAGGAGGACGCAGCGATCATGAGCACTCCCCAGAATCCTCAGAAGCCCCAGAAGAAGGTCGTCGTCTTCGACTACGGCTTCGGGAACGTCCGTTCCGCCGAGCGCGCCCTCGCGCGCGCGGGAGCCGACGTCGAGATCACCCGTGACTACGACAAGGCCATGAACGCCGACGGCCTGCTCGTCCCCGGCGTCGGCGCCTTCGCCGCCTGCATGCAGGGGCTCAAGGAGGCGCGCGGCGACTGGATCGTGGGCCGCAGGCTCGCGGGCGGCCGCCCGGTGATGGGCATCTGCGTCGGCATGCAGATCCTCTTCGCGCGCGGCATCGAGCACGGCGTCGAGACCGAGGGTCTCGACGAGTGGCCCGGCACCGTCGAGCCGCTCAAGGCCGACATCGTGCCGCACATGGGCTGGAACACGGTCGAGGCGCCCGAGGACTCCCAGCTCTTCGCGGGCCTCGACGCCGACGCCCGCTACTACTTCGTGCACTCGTACGCCGTGCACGACTGGGACTTCGAGGTCGGCAACCCCGCCTTCCGCGCCCCCAAGGTCGCCTGGACCACGCACGGCGAGCCGTTCGTGGCCGCCGTCGAGAACGGCGCGCTGTGGGCCACCCAGTTCCACCCCGAGAAGTCCGGCGACGCCGGCGCCCAGCTCCTCACCAACTGGATCGGAACCCTCTAGGGATGTCAGGGATTTCTGTGAGCAAGCTCGAACTCCTCCCCGCCGTCGACGTCCGCGACGGCCAGGCCGTGCGCCTCGTCCACGGCGAGTCCGGATCGGAGACCTCCTACGGCTCCCCGCTGGAGGCCGCCCTCTCCTGGCAGCGGTCGGGCGCCGAGTGGCTGCACCTGGTCGACCTGGACGCCGCGTTCGGCACCGGCGACAACCGCGCGCTGATCGCCGAGGTCGCGGGCGCGATGGACATCAAGGTCGAGCTGTCCGGCGGCATCCGCGACGACGCGTCCCTGGAGGCCGCCCTCGCCACCGGCTGCACGCGCGTGAACCTCGGTACGGCGGCCCTGGAGACCCCGGAGTGGGTCGCCAAGGTCATCGCGTCGCACGGCGACAAGATCGCGGTGGGCCTCGACGTACGCGGCACGACCCTGCGCGGCCGCGGCTGGACCCGCGACGGCGGCGACCTGTACGAGACCCTGGAGCGCCTCAACTCCGAGGGCTGCGCCCGCTATGTCGTCACCGACATCGCCAAGGACGGCACGTTGCAGGGCCCGAACCTGGAGCTCCTGCGCAACGTCTGCGCGGCGACGGACCGTCCGGTCGTGGCATCGGGCGGCGTCTCGTCCCTCGACGACCTGCGTGCGATCGCCGAGCTGGTCCCGCTGGGCGTCGAGGGCTCGATCGTCGGCAAGGCGCTGTACGCGAAGGCCTTCACCCTGGAAGAGGCCCTCGCAGCGGTGGCGTCATGAGCGACATCGTCCGCAGGGTGAGCTCGGGCGGACCGTGGGAGGAAGCCATCGGCTACTCCCGCGCCGTCGAGCTCCCGGGCGGCCTTGTCCTGGTGTCGGGTTGCACGTCGGTGGTGAACGGCGTCATAGACGCCGGGACGCCGTACGAGCAGGCGGCCAACGCGTTCCACGTAGCCGTCGAGTCCCTCAAGAAGCTCGGCCTGGGCCGCGAGCACGTCGTACGCACCCGCATGTATCTGACCCACGCGCGGGACGTGGACGAGGTCGGCCGGGCCCACAAGGAGCTCTTCGACGACGTCCGCCCCGCCACATCCATGATCATCGTCTCCGGCTTCATCGACCCGAGCCTGGTCGTCGAGGTAGAGGTCGAGGCGTACAGGGGAGCTGAGACCTCATGACCCTGGCCGTACGAGTGATCCCCTGCCTGGACGTGGACAACGGCCGCGTCGTCAAGGGCGTCAACTTCCAGAACCTGCGCGACGCGGGCGACCCCGTCGAAATGGCCAAGGTGTACGACGCCGAGGGCGCCGACGAGCTGACCTTCCTGGACATCACGGCGTCGTCGGGCAACCGCGAGACCACGTACGACGTGGTGCGCCGCACCGCCGAGCAGGTCTTCATCCCGCTGACGGTGGGCGGGGGAGTGCGCACGGCCGAGGACGTCGACAAGCTCCTGCGTGCGGGCGCCGACAAGGTGGGCGTGAACACGGCCGCCATCGCGCGCCCCGAGCTGATCCGCGAGATCGCGGAGCGGTTCGGCCGCCAGGTGCTCGTGCTGTCGGTGGACGCGAGGCGGACCCCGTCCGGCGGCTTCGAGGTCACGACCCACGGCGGCCGCAAGTCCGCCGGGATCGACGCCGTCGAATGGGCCCACCAGGCCGCCGAGCTGGGCGCGGGGGAGATCCTGCTGAACTCGATGGACGCGGACGGCACCAAGGACGGCTACGACATCGAGATGATCACGGCGGTACGCCGCCACGTCACGGTGCCGGTGATCGCCTCCGGCGGCGCGGGCCGCCTCGACCACTTCCCGCCGGCGATCGAGGCGGGCGCGGACGCGGTGCTCGCCGCGTCGGTCTTCCACTTCGGGGATCTGCGGATCGGTGAGGTGAAGGAGACGCTGCGGGGGGCGGGGCACCCCGTCCGCTAGGGCGAACTCCGGTTCTGCCGCCGCGGCTTGCGCCCTGCGCAGCCGTGGCGGCATTGCTTTCCCGAGATGCAAAAGATTTGTTGCGCAATTTTTCTTTCGTATCTACGGTGAGGGCATGACCGACAAGCAGACCCGCCGGATCACCGACCTGGGCACGCTCAAGGCCTTCGGCCATCCGCTGCGGCTGAAGATCTACGGCACGTTGCGCGTGGCGGGCCCCGCGACCGCCTCGCACCTGGCCGCGCAGGTCGACGAGGCGGTCTCCCTTGTCAGCTATCACCTGCGCAAACTCGCCGAGCACGGCCTCATCGAGGAGGCCGAAGTCCAGAGCGAAGACGCGCGGGAGCGGTGGTGGCAGGCCGCGCAGGACACCGTGAGCTTCCGGCACGAGGACTTCAAGGACACGCCGGAGGGGGTCGCGGCGCACTCGGCGGTCATCCGGCAGATGATCGCGTTCCGTCGCGAGCAGTACGAGACCTACCTGGACCAGCAGGCGGCATGGGGCGCCGAGTGGCGCAAGGCCGCCGACCAGTCGGACTTCCTCGCCCGCCTGAACCCCGCCGAACTCGCCCGGCTCAACACCGAGATCCACGCCCTGGTCAAGACGTACGAGGAGCGGGGCAAGGCCGCCGAGGCGGCGGGCGACACCGAGCGGCGCGAGAACGTCGCCGTGCATCTGGCCAGCTTCCCGTTCCGTCTCTGAGAGGGCCGCTCCCGTGACCGCCGCTCCCGTGACCGCCGCGATATCCGCACCTCCAGCGATCGAGCGTCCCGCCCACCGCGACGGCAACGTCCTGCGCTGGCTGGCCGCCTACACGGCGTCGATGGTCGGCGACAGCGTCTATTTCGCGGCGCTCTCCTGGGCCGCCGCCCGGAGCGGCAGCCCCGCGCAGGCCGGTCTCGTCCTCGCCGTCGGCTCCCTGCCGCGGGCCGCGCTCATGCTCGGCGGCGGCGTGATCGCCGACCGCTTCGGGCCCCGCCGGGTCGTCATCGCGAGCGACGCGGTGCGCTGCGCGGTGATCCTCGCCGTGACGGTGCTGCTCCTGGTGACCGCTCCCGGGATCTGGCTCCTGGTCCTCGTCGCCCTGGTCTTCGGCGCCGTCGACGCGCTGTTCCTGCCGAGCGTCGGCGCCCTGCCGGCGCGCATCACGGCGCCGGGGCAGCTCGGCAGGGTGCAGGGCATGCGGGGGTTCGCGCAGCGGGTCGCCACCGTCGCCGCCGCGCCCCTTGGCGGTCTCGCGGTGGCGCTGGGAGGGCCCGCGGCCGGGTTCGGCGTGGCCGGGGCGCTCTTCGCGGTCTCGCTGGTGCTGCTGATGGCCGTACGCGCCGGGGAACTCGTCCCGGACGAGGCGGCGGGGACGGCCGAGAGCGCGGGGCGCCAGCTCGTGGACGGACTGCGGTACATCTGCGGGCACCGGGTGCTCGCCCCGCTGCTTCTGGTCGCCGCGGTGATGGAGCTGGGTTTCGCCGGGCCCGCCAACATCGGGGTCGTGCTCCTCGCCGACCAGCGAGGCTGGGGCGCCGCCGGTCTCGCGTGGACCATGGGCGGCTTCGGCGTCGGTGCCGGTGCGGCGGCGCTGCTGCTCGCCGTGCGGGGGCGGATCGGCAGGGCCGGAGCCGTGCAGTCCTGGGGCGTGGTGGCGGGCTCCGTCGCGCTCGCCGGGATCGGCTTCGCCCCCTCGGTCGGCGTCGCGGCGGCGGCCGGACTCTGCGTCGGCCTGTGCACCGGGCTCGGCGGCGCGCTCATCGGGGCCCTCGTCCAGACCGTCACCGAGCCCGCCTACCTGGGCCGCGTCACCTCCGTGGCGACGCTCTTCACCGTGGGTATCGCCCCGATGACGTACCCCGTGGTCGGTGCGGCGATCGGCACCTGGGGCATCGAGCCGGTCTTCGCCGTGAGCGCGGCGGTCAGCGCGGCGGGCGGAGTGCTCGGACTCTGCTCCCGCGCCCTGCGCCGCGCCGAACTGCCGGGCTGAACTCCCCGCTCAGATCCCCAGCTGCTTGGCCTCATGCAGCTTCGCCACCGCGTCCTTCTCGCCGTCCAGTTCGACCTTCGCCGCGTCCTGGCGGCCGTACGCGAACAGCACGAGCTCCCCAGGATCGCCGGTCACCGTCACCACCGGTGTGCCCTTGCGTGCCACCGCCGTCTGGCCGTCGGGGCGGCGCAGGACCACGCCCACGGGGGCGCCGCGGCCCACCAGGCGGGCCATCCGCTCCAGCCGTGACCAGAGCGCGTCGGAGAAGACGGGGTCAAGATCGCGCGGCGTCCAGTCGGGCTGTGCGCGGCGCACGTCCTCGGTGTGGACGTAGAACTCGACGGTGTTCGACGCCTCGTCGATCTGCTTGAGGTTGAAGGGCGAGAAGCGCGGCGGTCCCGTCCTGATCAGCTGGATCAGTTCCTCGTACGGCTTCGCGGCGAACTCGGCCTGCACCCGCTCGAGCCGCGCCGCGAGCTGCTTGATCAGGACCCCGCCCGCGGCGTCCGCGCGGCGCTCGCGCACCACCACATGGGCCGCGAGATCACGGGCGTTCCAGCCCTCGCAGAGGGTGGGCGCGTCCGGACCCGCCGCCTCCAACAGATCGGCGAGGAGAAGTCGTTCACGCTTCGCATGGGTCGACATACCCCCAGCCTACGACCGAGTAGGCCGTCCGCGCAGTGGACGCGGGCCGACCGGGCCACTCCGGCGCGGCACAATGGCCGTATGACCGCCACACCCCCGCCCAGCAGCCTCGCCCCCGAGATCGCCGCCCGCCTCAAGCGCGGCGCGGACGGCCTCGTCCCCGCCATCGCCCAGCAGTACGACACCGGCGAGGTGCTGATGCTGGGCTGGATGGACGACGAGGCGCTGCACCGCACGCTCACGACCGGGCGCTGCACCTACTGGTCGCGCAGCAGGCAGTCGTACTGGGTGAAGGGCGACACGTCGGGCCACTTCCAGTACGTGAAGTCCGTGGCCCTGGACTGCGACGCGGACACCGTCCTGGTCCAGGTCGACCAGATCGGCGCCGCCTGTCACACGGGCACCCGCACCTGCTTCGACACCGACACCCTCACGGTCACCTTCACCGGCACCGAGGAGTGACCGAGGCGCCGCTCACCGGCACCGCAGTGTGATCGTCTCGCCGTCCCGGAGCACGATGCCGGACGGGTCGCCGGGCAGCCGGCGCCCCGCGAGATCGGCGCGGCAGTTGTCCCGTACACGATCGCGTACGTCCCATTCGGTCAGCAGCTGGCCCAGCGTGAAGTCCTGCCACCGCTCCGACTCGACGTGCAGCGTGCCGCTCGTGTCGTGCGTGTGCAGCGGGCTGTAGCGCGGCTTCGGGCCCGACCGGTCGATGCCGAGGTCCGCGGGGACCGTGACGGGGCGGCCGTCGGAGTACACCTTCAGGGTCGTGTGGATGTGCATGTCCATCGCCTCGGCGTCGAGCATCTCCAGGCCTGCCGCCCGGACCCGCTCCGGTACGTCCTTGGGGGCGGGCCACACCACCGGTCCCGGCGCGGCGGCCGCGAACGCGGTCGTGGCCAGCAGGAGGGCGAGGGGGAGAGGGGAGAGTGCGCGGCGTCCGGTCGTCTTCATCGTCCCCTTCTAGTGGCTCACGTTTCCCGCGGGTGCCATCGACACCGGGCCCCACCCGCACGGCCGTAAGCTCCTCCCATGGATCTCGAGACCTTCCGCAAGTTCGCGAGCGACCGCCGAGTGATCCCCGTCAGCCGCAGGCTTCTTGCGGACGGCGACACTCCGGTCGCGCTCTATCGCAAGCTCGCCGCCGAGCGGCCCGGCACCTTCCTCCTGGAGTCCGCGGAGAACGGCCGCTCGTGGTCTCGCTACTCCTTCGTCGGCGTCCGCAGCGCCGCCACCCTCACCACCCGCGACGGCGAGGCCCACTGGCTCGGCACCCCGCCCATCGGCGTCCCCACGTCCGGCGACCCGCTCGAGGCCCTGCGCGCCACCGTCCAGACCCTGCACACCCCGCACGACCTGGGGTCGGGGATGCCGCCCTTCACCGGCGGGATGGTCGGCTATCTCGGGTACGACATCGTGCGCCGCCTGGAGAAGATCGGCCCCGGAGAGCGGGACGACCTCCAGTTGCCGGAACTGACCATGCTGCTCACCAGCGACCTCGCCGTCCTCGACCACTGGGACGGATCCGTGCTGCTGATCGCCAACGCGATCAACCACAACGACCTGGAGACGGGCGTCGACGAGGCGTACGCCGACGCGGTCGCCCGGCTCGACGCGATGGAGGCCGATCTGTCGCGGCCCGTCGCCCAGCCTCCGGCCGCGCTGCCGCCGTCCGAGCTCCCCGAGGTCACGTCGCTGTGGGGCGGAAAGCAGTACCAGGCCGTCGTCGAGGACATCAAGGAGCGCATCCGCGCGGGCGAGGCCTTCCAGGTCGTCCCCTCGCAGCGCTTCGAAACCCCTTGTGAAGCAAGCGCGTTGGACGTCTACCGCGTGCTGCGGGCGACCAATCCGTCGCCGTACATGTACCTCTTGCGCTTCGACGGCTTCGACGTGGTCGGCTCGAGCCCCGAAGCGCTCGTCAAGGTCGAGGACGGCCGCGCCATGGTGCACCCCATCGCCGGGACCAGGCCGCGCGGCGCGACGCCGCAGGAGGACCAGGCGCTCGCCGACGAACTCCTCGCCGACCCCAAGGAGCGGGCCGAACATCTGATGCTGGTCGACCTGGGGCGCAACGACCTGGGCCGGGTCTGCGAGCCCGGTTCGGTCGAGGTCGTCGACTTCATGTCGATCGAGCGGTACTCGCACGTCATGCACATCGTGTCGACGGTCACAGGACAGGTCGCCGAAGGACGCACCGCCTTCGACGTCCTCACCGCCTGCTTCCCGGCGGGCACCCTCTCCGGGGCGCCCAAGCCGCGCGCGATGCAGATCATCGACGAGCTCGAACCGTCCCGGCGGGGCCTGTACGGCGGCTGTGTCGGCTACCTCGACTTCGCCGGCGACTCCGACACCGCCATCGCCATCCGCACCGCGCTGCTGCGCGACGGCACGGCATATGTGCAGGCGGGCGCGGGAGTCGTCGCCGACTCCGACCCGGTCGCCGAGGACACCGAGTGCCGCAACAAGGCGGCCGCTGTCCTGCGGGCCGTCCACACGGCGAACCGGCTGCGGCGCACGGATGGACGTGAGGGATAGTGGAGGGGTGACTTCTGCCGTACCAACGCCACGATCCGACGCCGCCGAGGCCGACGCCGAACCCGAGACCCCGGCCAGGCGCGGCGGCCGCCGCAGCATCGCCGCGGCCCTGCTGTTCGGCGCCGTCGGCGCGGCCCTCGCGCTGCTCGCGTCCCGCCAGGCCTGGGCCCACGGCACCGCGTCGGTGGCGGGCGGCGACCTGCCGCTGACCGCCACGGGCAGCGATGTCACGGGCGTGCCCGCGGCCCTGGCGATCGTGGGCCTCGCCGCCCTCGTCGCCGTCTTCGCCGTCCGCAAGGCGGGCCGGATGCTCGTCTCGCTGCTGCTCGCGCTGAGCGGCGCGGGCACGGTCGCCGCCGCCCTGCTCGCCGCGAACGACAGCGGCGCGCTCGACGAGAAGGCCGCCGAGGCCTCCGGCGACGCGGCCGCGCGGATCGGTGATCTCAGCCACACCGGCTGGCCGTACGCCGCGGCCGCCGCGGGCGCGCTGATCCTGGTCGCCGGGCTGCTCGCCCTGACGTACGGCAAGTCCTGGCCCGCGATGTCCGGGCGTTACGAGCGCGACGGCGCCCCCCGCCCCCGCAAGGCGGCGCCCACCGTGGACCCCGACCGGCCCGAGGACCTGTGGAAGGCACTCGACCGCGGCGAGGACCCGACGCGCGAGGCATGACCCCCCCGCTCACGGCTTTCCCGCGAGTACGGGACAATGGAGCGGTGAGCGTCCGACTCACCACCACGCATACAGCAACGAGGAGCAAGTCATGGCGGGCAGCAGCCACGGACACACCCCGGCCGCCTGGACCGGTGTCATCATCGCCTGCATCGGTTTCTGCGTATCGGGTGCCTTCATGGTGATGGCGAACCCGCTCGGATTCTGGGCCGGCCTGGTCATCATCGGCGCCGGCGGCCTCGTCGGTCTCGCCATGCGCGCCGCGGGCCTCGGTCAGGCCCCCAAGCGACAGGCGCAGGCGACGGCGCGGCTCGCGCACTCCGAGAGCTGACTCCTCTCGTACGTACGTGAATGAGGCGGTCCGGCAGCAGCCCGGGCCGCCTCATTCGCGTCTGCGCGCGGGCGGCCGCCTCCCCCGGAGGGCAGAATGCGTCGGGTGAACGCTGAACCCGGGAGCACGGCACCGGCCGCCGGCCTCGCGCTGCGGCGCCTGGCCGTGCCCGTCGGTGTGCTCGGCTCGGTCGTCGCCGCCTTCGCGTACGTGGGGACGGTCGACCCGAACGAGCCGGGCCACTACCCGGCCTGTCCGCTGCTCCGGCTCACCGGCATCTTCTGCCCCGGCTGCGGCGGACTGCGCAGCGCCCACGCCTTCATCCACGGCGACATCGGCACCGCGCTGGGCGCCAACGCGCTCGCCGTCGCCGGGTACGCCGTGTTCGCCGTGGTGTGGACCCTGTGGGCGGCGCGGGCGGTGCGCGGGCGGCCGCTGCGGATCTCGCTGGGAACCGCACAGCTGTACGGCGTCGGGGCGCTGATCGCGGTGTTCACCCTCGTACGCAATCTGCCGTTCGGGGCATGGCTGCACCCTTGATTGAACGGTGAACGCGCAGGCCCGGGGGGTTGCGGGGTGT
Source organism: Streptomyces sp. MZ04 (assembly GCF_004684775.1). Classification (GTDB taxonomy): domain Bacteria; phylum Actinomycetota; class Actinomycetes; order Streptomycetales; family Streptomycetaceae; genus Streptomyces. The sequence goes on along the minus strand of NZ_SRIC01000020.1, from coordinate 18,870 downwards.
CCAGGACGTGGGACTGGTGTCAACCGGATGCGGGGCCTTCGCTCTCCTGCGGATACCATCGCAGTGACCAACGGAATGCCTGATCAGGCAGCCGGACAGCTTGAGGTTCAAACAGCAGCTTCACCGTCAGGGAAGGGGACCGCTCGCGTGAGTGTGCTCGACGAGATCATCGACGGAGTCCGTGCCGACCTAGCGGAACGGCAGGCGCGCGTCAGCCTCGACGAGCTCAAGGAGCGCGCGGCGAAGGCTCCGGCGGCCAAGGACGGCGCCGCCGCACTGCGCGGCGACGGGGTCAAGGTCATCTGTGAGGTCAAGCGCTCGAGCCCGTCCAAGGGCGCGCTCGCCGCGATCGCCGATCCGGCGGGGCTCGCCGCCGACTACGAGGCGGGCGGCGCGGCCGTCATCTCCGTACTGACCGAGCAGCGCCGCTTCGGCGGCTCGCTCGCCGACCTGGAGGCCGTCCGGGCCAGGGTCGACATCCCGGTGCTCCGCAAGGACTTCATCGTCACCTCGTACCAGCTGTGGGAGGCACGGGCGTACGGCGCCGACCTCGCCCTGCTGATCGTCGCCGCCCTCGACCAGGCGGCCCTGGAGTCGCTCATCGAGCGCGCCGAGTCGATCGGCCTCACGCCGATCGTCGAGGTGCACGACGAGGACGAGGCCGAGCGGGCCGTGGACGCGGGGGCGCGGGTCATCGGCGTCAACAACCGCGACCTCAAGACCCTCAAGGTCGACCGCTCCACCTTCGAGCGCGTCGCCCCCGAGCTGCCGGACAGCGTCGTCAAGATCGCCGAGTCCGGTGTGCGCGGGCCGCACGACCTGATCGCCTTCGCCAACGCGGGCGCCGACGCGGTGCTTGTCGGCGAGTCCCTGGTGACCGGCCGCGACCCGAAGTCCGCCGTCTCCGACCTGGTCGCCGCGGGCGCGCACCCGGCCCTGCGGCACGGACGGAGCTGACCCCACCGATGTCCATCGCCGCCCGCCTCGCACCCGGCTGCCGCCCCCGCGGCTGCCGGGCGCCTGCGCGACGCGTGCGGGGCAGGCGAGTGCGCTACCACATCGGCTCGGAGCCGGGCCAGATTCCTGGGATGCGATGGCAGGGCGGCGCCTTGAACGCCGCCGCGAGCTGAAGCGCCCCTGAAAGGGGCGCGGGGAACTGCGCGATCAGCCCAAGAGGGGCCGCAGTCGCGACAGAACCGTGACCAGCTACGGCGTCAGGGCGTACTCATGCCAATCGACACCGCCAGCCATAGCGAGGTTTCCGCATGCCCAGCAACTTCTTCATCCCGGACCCGGAGGGTCAAGTCCCCACCGCCGAGGGCTACTTCGGCGCGTTCGGAGGGAAATTCATCCCCGAGGCCCTCGTCGCCGCGGTCGACGAGGTAGCCGTCGAGTACGAAAAGGCCAAGAACGACCCCGCCTTCGCCGCCGAGCTCGACGACCTCCTCGTCAACTACACGGGCCGTCCCAGCAGCCTCACCGAAGTCCCCCGTTTCGCCGCGGAAGCGGGAGGCGCCCGCATCTTCCTCAAGCGCGAGGACCTGAACCACACCGGCTCGCACAAGATCAACAACGTGCTCGGCCAGGCCCTGCTCACCAAGCGCATGGGCAAGACCCGCGTCATCGCGGAGACCGGCGCGGGCCAGCACGGCGTCGCCACCGCCACCGCCTGCGCGCTCTTCGGCCTCGACTGCACCATCTACATGGGCGAGATCGACACCCAGCGCCAGGCCCTGAACGTGGCCCGCATGCGCATGCTCGGCGCCGAGGTCGTGGCCGTGAAGTCCGGCAGCCGCACCCTCAAGGACGCCATCAACGAGGCGTTCCGCGACTGGGTCGCCAACGTCGACCGCACCCACTACCTCTTCGGCACCGTCGCGGGCCCGCACCCCTTCCCCGCCATGGTCCGCGACTTCCACCGGGTCATCGGGGTGGAGGCCCGGCGGCAGATCCTGGAGCGCGCCGGACGCCTGCCCGACGCCGCCGTCGCCTGTGTGGGCGGCGGGTCCAACGCCATCGGCCTCTTCCACGCCTTCATCCCGGACGCCGACGTACGCCTCATCGGCTGCGAGCCCGCCGGGCACGGTATCGAGACCGGCGAGCACGCGGCCACGCTGACCGCGGGCGAGCCGGGCATCCTGCACGGCTCACGGTCGTACGTCCTCCAGGACGAGGAGGGCCAGATCACCGAGCCCTACTCGATCTCCGCCGGACTCGACTACCCCGGCATCGGCCCCGAGCACGCCTTCCTCAAGGACAGCGGCCGCGGCGAGTACCGCGCGGTCACCGACGCCGCGGCCATGCAGGCGCTGCGCCTCCTGTCGCAGACCGAGGGCATCATCCCGGCCATCGAGAGCGCCCACGCGCTGGCCGGGGCGATCGAGATCGGCAAGGAGCTCGGCAAGGACGGGCTGATGATCGTCAACCTGTCCGGCCGCGGCGACAAGGACATGGACACGGCAGCGCGGTACTTCAGCCTGTACGACACGGACGCCACCGTCGAGGCGGACGCGTCCGCCACCGGTGCCGCGGAGATCGAGGGGGACGCCAAGTGAGCGGCAACATCGAGCTGTTGAACGACACCCTCGCGGCAGCGAAGTCCGAGGGCCGGTCCGCCCTCATCGCCTACCTGCCGGCCGGGTTCCCGACCGTGGACGGCGGCATCGCGGCGATCAAGGCCGTCTTCGACGGCGGCGCGGACGTCGTGGAGGTCGGTCTCCCGCACAGCGACCCCGTCCTCGACGGCCCCGTCATCCAGACCGCCGACGACATCGCGCTCAAGGCGGGCCTGAAGATCGCCGACGTCATGCGCACGGTCCGCGAGGCTCACGAGGCGACCGGCAAGCCGGTGCTGGTCATGACGTACTGGAATCCGATCGACCGCTACGGCATCGAGCGCTTCACCGCCGAGCTCGCGGAGGCGGGCGGCGCGGGCTGCATCCTGCCCGACCTGCCCGTCCAGGAGTCCGCGCTGTGGAGGGAGCACGCCGAGAAGCACGGCCTGGCGACGGTCTTCGTCGTCGCGCCGAGCAGCAAGGACGAGCGCCTCGCCACCATCACGGCGGCCGGTTCCGGCTTTGTGTACGCGGCGTCCCTGATGGGCGTCACCGGCACCCGGGAGTCCGTCGGTGAGCAGGCGCAGGAGCTGGTGCGGCGCACCAAGGCCACCACCGACCTGCCGGTCTGTGTCGGCCTCGGCGTCTCCAACGCCCGCCAGGCCTCCGAGGTCGCCGGGTTCGCCGACGGCGTGATCGTCGGCTCCGCGTTCGTCCAGCGTCTCCTGGACGCCCAGGCCGCCGGGGACGCAGCCGCGGGGCTCGCCGCGGTCCGCGCGCTCGCGGTTGATCTCGCCAAGGGCGTGCGCGGAGACGCGTAACTCGTACGGGTGGACCTGGGACCGGGGAGGCATGCTCGTGCCTCCCCGGTTCGTTGGCGGGGTGTGAGCGAGAAGAACCGTGAGGGAAAGCGCGCGGCCCGCGACCGGCTGGCGGAAGAGCGAGAGCGGCAGAAGTCGCGGGACAAGCAGCGCAGGGTGTTGATCGTGGGGGCCGCCGTCGTCGGCGTCCTCGCGCTGGCCGCCGTGGCGGGTCTGCTCGCCGCCAACTCGGGCGACGACAAGGACACCTCGGGTCTTGTCGCGATCCCGCAGGGGGCGAACGGCAAGGATCAGCTCGCGATCCCCGTGGGCAAGGACAGCGCCAAGTCGAACCTCACCGTCTGGGAGGACTTCCGCTGCCCCGCGTGCAAGTCGTTCGAGGACGCGTACCGCACGACGATCCATGAGCTCACCGACAAGGGCCGGCTCAAGGTCGAGTATCACCTGGCCACGCTCATCGACGGGAACATGGGCGGCAGCGGCTCGCTGCGCGCGGCCAACGCGGCGGCGTGCGCCCAGGACGCCGGGAAGTTCACGCCGTACCACGACGTGCTGTTCAAGAACCAGCCCGCCGAGACGGACGACGCCTTCGCCAAGAACAGCAGGCTGCTCGAGCTCGCGGGCCAGGTCGACGGGCTCGACACCGCCTCCTTCAAGAAGTGCGTCGAGGACGGCGCGCACGACAGCTGGGTCACGAAGTCGAACAAGGCGTTCCAGGACGCGGGCCTGCAGGGCACGCCCAGCGTGCTGCTCGACGGGAAGAACATTTTCGCGGACCAGAAGAATCCGCTGACCCCGGCGAAGCTGAAGGCGATGGTGGAGAAGGCGAACGGGGCGTAGGCGACGAGGCGTAGTTATGGAGCCGTAGCCGGGCTGGTTGCCTTGGGCACCACCCGGCACGGTAGCGTCGGACCTGCCATGGACCTTGCCTTCATTCCCAGCCCGTCGCGCGGTGTGGTCGAACTCGGACCCATTCCGCTGCGCGGCTACGCGTTCTGCATCATCATCGGCGTCTTCGTCGCCGTCTGGCTCGGCAACAAGCGGTGGATCGCTCGCGGGGGCCGCCCAGGCACCGTGGCCGACATCTCCGTCTGGGCCGTGCCGTTCGGCCTCGTCGGCGGGCGTCTCTACCACGTGATCACGGACTACCAGCTGTACTTCAGCGAGGGCCGTGACTGGGTGGACGCCTTCAAGATCTGGGAGGGCGGCCTCGGTATCTGGGGCGCGATCGCGTTCGGCGCGGTCGGTGCCTGGATCGGCTGTCGCCGGCGCGGGATCCCGCTGCCCGCCTGGGCCGACGCGCTCGCCCCCGGCATCGCCTTCGCCCAGGCCATCGGCCGCTGGGGCAACTGGTTCAACCAGGAGCTGTACGGCAAGGCCACGGATCTGCCGTGGGCGCTGAAGATTACGTCGGCGGAGGACGGCCGGGTACCCGGCACCTACCACCCGACGTTCCTCTACGAGTCCCTCTGGTGCATCGGCGTCGGCTTCCTGGTCATCTGGGCCGACCGCCGCTTCAAGCTCGGACACGGCCGGGCGTTCGCCCTGTACGTGGCGTCGTACTGCGCGGGGCGCGGCTGGATCGAGTACATGCGCGTCGACGACGCCCACCATGTCCTCGGCCTCCGCCTGAACGTCTGGACCGCCATCGTGGTCTTCATCCTCGCGGTCGTCTACTTCATCCTGTCGGCGAAGCTGCGCCCTGGCCGGGAGGAAGTGGTGGAACCGGGGGCTTCCGACGACCCGGACGAGGGGGAACCGTCCAAGGACGGGGCGGAGCCGTCCGCCTCCGGCGAGGGAGAGCCGTCCGAGGACGAGGGGGCGCTGTCGCTGGAGAAGAAGGACGAGGCCGAAGCCGAGGCGGAGTCCGGGTCCGGGTCCGCCAAGAAGGGCTAGCCGCCCTTTTCGTACGTAGATGGGGCCGCCGGATCGCTTGATCCGGCGGCCCCTTCGCGTTGATCGGGCAGGCCGGTCAGAGTTGGCGGTGCGTAAGGGAGAGGGTCCGCCGAGCGCCCTCCACCACCGCCGCGTCCACGAATGTGCCGTCCGGCAGGGCCAGCGCCCCCGACTCCGTTGCCGCCGCCTTGAGGATCTGCTCGGCCCGGTCCACCTCCTCCGGGGTGGGGAGGTAGGCCCGCTCGATCACCGGGAGCTGGCGGGGGTGGATCGCCGCGCGGCCCAGGAAGCCGAGGCCGCGGCCGTGGGCACAGGAGGCGGCCAGGCCCGGCAGGTCGCGGATGTCCGGGTACACCGACTGCGCGGGCGGGGCGAGGCCCGCCGCCCGCGCGGCCACCACCACGCGGGCCCGCGCCCAGTCGAGGCCCGCGTCGTCCCGTACTCCCAGATCCGCGCGGAGATCCGCCTCGCCGATGGACAGGCCGTGCAGGGCCGGGTGCGCGGTGGCGATGGCGTACGCGTGCTCGAGACCGACGGCCGACTCGAGCAGGGCGTGCAGCGCCGGGGCGCCGCCGTCCGCGGGGGCCGCCCGCTCGGCGACGCGGACGACGTCGGCGGCGGACGTCACCTTCGGCAGGCGAAGCCCGGAGACTCCGGGAAGGTGCGCGATCGCCCGGAGATCGGCCCCGGCGAGCGGGCCGTCCAGGGCGTTCACGCGGACGTGCACGGGGACCGGCGGGGGCTCGGCGAGAAGCTCGGCCGTCGCCGATCTCGCGTACTCCTTGCGGTCGGGGCCGACCGCGTCCTCCAGGTCGACGATGACGGCATCGGCGCCCGCGAGCAGTGCCTTCGCCACGACCGAGGGACGGTCGCCGGGGGCGTACAGCCAGGTCAGCGGGGTGTCTCTCACAGCGCTCCCGCCTTGCGCAGCTCGGTGATCTCCCCTTCGGACAGGCCGAGTTCCGTGAGGACCGCGTCCGTGTCCGCGCCGTGCGGGCGGCCCGCCCAGCCGATGCCGCCCGGCGTCTCGGAGAGACGGAAGAGGACGTTCTGCATGCGCAGGGGGCCAAGCTCCGGGTCGGGGACGGTGGTGAGCGTGTTCAGGGCCTGGTACTGCGGGTCCGTCATGACGTCGCGTACGTCCTGGATGGGAGCCACCGCCGCCTCCGCCTTCTCGAACGCCTCGATCACCTCCGCGCGGGTGCGGCGGCCGATCCAGCCGCCGACCGCATCGTCGAGCACGTCCGCGTGGCGGGCCCGTTCCGCGCCGCTCGCGAACCAGGGCTCGTCGATCAGGTCGGGGCGGCCCACCAGGCGCAGCACGCGCTCCGCGATCGACTGCGCGGAGGTGGAGACGGCGACCCAACTCCCGTCCGCCGTGCGGTAGGTGTTGCGGGGCGCGTTGTTCGTCGAGCGGTTGCCGGTGCGCGGCTGAACATGGCCCAACTGGTCGTACCAGAGCGGCTGCGGGCCGAGGACCGTGAGGATCGGCTCGATGATCGCCATGTCGACGACCTGGCCACGGCCCGTGCGGTCGCGCGCCGCGAGCGCCGTCATCACCGCGTACGCCGTCGCCAGACCCGCGACCGAATCGGCGAGACCGAAGGGGGGAAGGGTCGGCGGCCCGTCCGGTTCGCCGGTGATCGCGGCGAAACCGCTCATCGCCTCGGCGAGCGTGCCGAAGCCGGGCCGGCGGGCGTACGGGCCGAACTGGCCGAAGGCCGTGACGCGGGTCAGGACCAGGCGGGGATTGGCCGCGCTCAGCTCCTCCCAGCCCAGGTCCCACTTCTCCAGGGTGCCGGGGCGGAAGTTCTCGATGATCACGTCGGCGGTCGCGGCGAGCCGCAGGAGCGTGGCGCGGCCGCCGGGCGTCGACAGGTCAAGGGTCATCGTGCGCTTGTTGCGGCCGAGCAGCTTCCACCACAGGCCGACGCCGTCCTTCGACGGGCCGTGGCCGCGGGACGGGTCGGGGCGCGTGGGGTGCTCGACCTTGACGACCTCCGCGCCGAAGTCGCCGAGCATCGTCGCGGCGAGCGGTCCTGCGAAGAGGGTCGCGAGATCGAGGACGCGCAGACCCGTGAGGGGTGCCTGTGCTGTCATGACGCCGCGCCGTTCGCCGCGGTGTCGATCTCCGAGCGGTACGGCATGGACGCCGCCGCCCCGGGGCGCTGGACGGAGAGCGCGGCCGCCGTCGACGCCCACGCGAGCGCCTTCGGCACCGAGCGGCCCTCGGCGAGTGCCACCGCGAGGGTGCCGACGAAGGTGTCGCCCGCGCCCGTCGTGTCCACGGCGGTGACCTGCGGGGCCTCCACGAGGACCGGCTCGGCGCCGCGGGCCGCGTACAGACTGCCGCGCGCGCCCAGAGTGACGACGACCTCGGGGACCTGGGCGAGCAGCGCCTTGGCCGCCGCGCGCGGTTCGGTGATGCCGGTGAGGGCGGCCGCCTCGTGCTCGTTGGGCACCAACAGGTCGGTGGCGGCGAGGAGTTCGGGCGGCAGCGGCTGTGCCGGAGCCGGGGTCAGGATGGTGCGTACGCCGTGCCTGCGGGCGGCCTGCGCCGCGGCGAGCACCCCTTCGACGGGGATCTCCAGCTGGAGCAGCAGGGTGTCGGCCGAGGCGATCAGGCCCTCGTCGCCGGGGGCGAGGGCGGTGAGGGTGCCGTTGGCGCCGGGGATGACGATGATCGCGTTGCCGCCCTCGTCGTCGACCACGATGTGGGCTGTGCCGGTGGCCGCGGTGTCGACGGTGCGCAGCAGGTCGGTGTCGACGCCGGAGTGCTCGAGCGTGCTGCGGAGCTGGGTGCCGAAGGCGTCGGCGCCGACCGCGCCGATCATCGAGACGTTGTCGGCGCCCGCGCGGGCCGCGGCGACGGCCTGGTTGGCGCCCTTGCCGCCGGGGAGCGTGCGGAACTCCCGCCCGGTGACGGTCTCTCCGCGCTGCGGCGCCTTGGCGACGTACGCGATGAGGTCCATGTTCGTGCTGCCGAGCACGGCGATGTGGGTCATGGGAGGTCTGTCTCCTGGATCGCGTTGGTCTCGTTGGTCTCGTTGGTCTCTTGGGCGAGTTCGGTGGTGAGGTCCGCGAGGGTGTCGAAGCCGATGCCGTCGAAACCGGCGACCGAGCTGGCGACGCGGTTCTCGAGCGGGGACGTCCAGCGGTCCGGGAGCGCGTCCGGGTGGCCTGCGAGCAGGCCCGCGATCGAGCCCGCGGTGGCGCCGTTCGAGTCGGTGTCCCAGCCGCCGGAGACGGCGCGGGTGATGGAGCCGGTGAAGTCGCCTTCGGCGTGGGTGAGGGCGGCGGAGAGGAGGGCGGCGTTGGGGACGACGTGCACCCAGTGGTAGTGGCCGTAGGTGGTGTGCAGCTCGTCCACGATGTGGTCGAACTGGCTCTGTTCCCTGGCCAGTTGGATGCTATGGCGGACGGCTCGGGCGAGGCGGGATTCCGGGGGTACGACGGTGAGGCCGGTGCGCAGGCAGTGGTGGACGTCGCCGGTCCCCGCCGCGGCCTCGGCGATGGTGGCCGCCGCGAACATCGCGCCGTACACGCCGTTGGCGGTGTGGGTGAGGGCCGCGTCGCGGTGGGCCTGTTCGGCGGCTTTCGCGGGGGCGCCGGGGTTGGTCCAGCCGTGCACGTCGGCGCGGATCAGGGCGCCGATCCACTCCCGGAAGGGGTTGTGGTGGGTGGCGGTGTGCGGGGGCTCGATGCCGTTGAGGAGGTTGCGGTAGGCGATGCGTTCCGCGGTGAAGGTGCGGGCGGCGGGGAGCTCGTCCAGCCAGAGCCTTGCCACGTCCGTGGTGGTGAAGGTTTTGCCGTGGCGTTGGAGGAGGCGGAGGTTGAGGAGGGGGTAGTTGAGGTCGTCGTCCTCGGGCATTCCCTTGATGTTTTCCGCCAGGGATGTCGTGGCGGAGCGCTTGTTCCAGGGGTAGGCCTGCTTGAGGTCCCGGGGGACGCCTTCTGCCGTGAACCAGGTGTTCAGGGGCCAGTTGCCTGTTGCTTTGGCGAGGCTTCGGATGCCGGTGAGGGGGAGCTTCTCCACTGGTTTGCCGAGGAGGCAGCCTGCGGCTCTGCCCAGCCAGGCGGCGTGTAGGCGGTGGCGTAGGGCCTTGGGCCGGTGGGTGGCGTTGTGCCCACCCGTTCCGCCCTGCGGAACGCCTGCCCACAACGGGGGCGGCCGTTCGGTCAGTTCGGCCAGTAGGTGTTCTGCCAGTGCTCGCAGGTGTGGGGAAGCCGGTGTCGGCGATGCGCCGGATCGGGGTGGGGTCAGGGAGCCGCCTGCTGCCAGCCAGCGGGCTCGTACCGCTGATGTGTCGCGGCCCTCCTCCTGCGCCTGGCGGAGTTCGTGGCCCAGCAGGTCCTCCGGCTGGACCCAGGTGAGGCGGATCATGGGTTGGCCGTCAGGGATGCGTACGCCGACTCGTGGGTGCGGCGGCGGTGTACGTCCCGGGTGAAGATCTCCTGGGTGATCTCCGTGAGGGTGGTCGCGGGGGCGTGCAGGTCCAGGCGGCTGGCCTCCGCCACCGTCTTGGCCCACTCGGGCGGGGCGCCCGAACCCAGCGCGCCCGCGATCGCGCCGCTCATCGTGGCGATGGAGTCGCAGTCCCGGCCGTAGTTGACCGAGCCGAGGACGGTGTGGCGGTAGTCGCCGTCGCCGATCAGGAGCATGGCGAGGGCGATGGGGAGTTCCTCGATGGAGTGGAGGCGTGAGGGACGGCGGGCGCCGAGGGACGGGGCGCGGTAGTCGGGGCCGACCGTGTCGAAGGGGGTGATCGCGGCGCGGAGGGGGACGAGCGCCGACTCGAACTCCCGGTGCCGGGCGGCCACTTCGGCCACCGCCTCGATCGCGGACCGTGTTCCGTCCTTCGCGAGGGAGAGGGCGGTGTCGATCACGGAGGTGGGTGTGGCGCCCGGCACGCACGCCGCAGCGACCGCCGCCGCCAAGACTCCGGCGGCCTCCCGTCCGTACGACGACTGGTGCGTGCCCGCGACGTCGAGCGCCTCCGCGTACGCGCCCGCGGGGTTCGCCGCGTTGACGAGGCCGACCGGCGCCATGTACATCGCGGCGCCGCAGTTCACGATGTTGCCGGTGCCCGCCTCGCGCGGGTCGATGTGGCCGTAGTGGATGCGGGCGACGAGCCACTTCTCGGCGAGGAAGATCCGCTGGAGGGGGAGGGCGTCGGCCTCCAGTTCCGGGATCCAGCGGGGGTTCGTCATGAGGTCGGGGACCAGGTGGTCGGCGACCGCGTAGGCGTCCAAGTGGTCGCGGACGGCGGCGTACACGCGGATCAGCGCGTGGGTCATCAAGGTGTCGTCGGTGACGTGTCCGTCGCCCTTGTGGTACGGCGCGATGGGGCGCGCGGTGCGCCAGTGCTCGGCGTTCCAGGGGCCGACGATGCCGTGTACGCGGCCGCCGTGCCGTTCGAGGATCTGCTCGGGGGAGTAGCCCTCGACGGGGCCGCCGAGGGCGTCGCCGACCGCGGCGCCGACGAGGCAGGCGGTGACGCGTTCAGGGAGAGATGCCGCTGTCGGTTCCATTGCTTGCGTCATGTCGGGATTGTCCTCCTGGAGTGGTCAGTTCCGTGGCTGCCAGGTGCCCGGCGAGTTCCACCAGGTCGGTGCCGGCCAGGCGGGGGAGCGCGCAGCCGGAGAGGGTGCGGCAGGCGTCGCGCCAGGCTTCGGGGATGGCGGTCGCCGTGCCGAGCGCGCCGGTCAGCGCGCCGGCGAGGGCGGGCGCGGAGTCCGCGACGCGCGACAGGCACGCGGCGGCGGGCACCGCGTCGCGGATGCGGCCGCGGGCGGCGGTGGTCAGGGCGAGGGCGACCGGGACGGTCTCGGCGGCGGCGATGCCGTAGCTGTAGACGTGGTCGACGATCTGGTGCTCCAGGAGGGGGACGAGGCCGAACGCGCCGTCCTCCTCTGCCTGGGTGCGGGCGAGTTTGACGGCGTGCCAGGCGTTGCGGCCGATCTCGGTGTGTTCGGGGAGCAGGGCGAGGGCGGCGTCCACGGACGCGTCGACGTCGGCGCCGCCGAGTGCTGCCGCGATCGCCGCGGCCATGGCGCGGGCGCCGTGCACGCCGTCGCCGTCCTGGGTGTAGCGGGCGTCGAACTCGGCCAGTTCGGCGGCCTGTTCGGGGTCGCCGGGGTGGACCAGGGCGAGGACACAGGCGCGTACGCAGGCGGCGTCGTCGAAGAAGTGCGGGTTGTCGTGGCCGGTGGCGGGTGGGCGCAGGCCTGCGGCGAGGTTGCCTAGGCCCGCGCGTACGGAGATGCGGGCGCGGAGGGGGAGTACGGCGGATTCGACTTCGGGGGCGCGGGCCGCTGCCGCGGCGATTTCGCCGGCGAGGGCGCCCCAGGCAAGGTCCAGGGCCGCGCGGACCCGGCGGTCCGGGGGCAGCTGGGGGTCGAGCGTCCCGTCCGCCGCGCGGAGCAGTGATTCGGCGGCGAAGGCCGCCCATTCGGCGTCGTCCGAGGGGCCGAGGCGGAGGGGTTCCGGGGGCTGGTTGAGTGCGATGGGGACGGGGAGGGTGGTCGTTGCGTTCTGCTCGGCGAAGGTGTCGAGTTCGCGGGTGAGGCGGCGGGTCCACTCGGGCATGCGGGCTGCGCGGTGCCTGGCCGCGGGCCAACCGGCGGCGTCGCCTGCGGCGAGGCCAAGGAGCAGGCCCTCTGTACGACTTGCCCCGCTTTCCTGGACGCCCCGTCCATCGACCCCCGGCATCAGGGGCTGTGCCCACCCGTTCCGCCGTGCGGAACGCCTGCCCACAGCGGGGGCGGGGGTGAAGTGGGCACCGCAGGGTGATCGAGGGGGAGTGGGAAAGGGTGGCCGCCGAGGGAAGCTACTCCCGCTCGCCCAGCAACGGCCGCAGCTCCTCCGGCAGGAGGTCCTCGCAGGCCTGCTTCGATGTAGTCGTCAGCGCGTCGTTCACGCACGTGTAGTAGTCCCGGTACACCAGCTGCGCGGCAAACGTCGCCGCCACCATCGCCAGCGCCAGCGAAGCCGTCACCAGGCCGCTGATCGCCGCGGTCGTCTGCGGCTTCCTGCTCGAGGCGTCGGCCGCGGAGCCCTGCTTGGCGGGAGTGGGAGTGGGAGAGGGAGCCGGAGCCGTCGGGTCCGGAGCCTTCGGCTTCGCCCGCAGTGCGCTGATGCCCCAGTTCAGCGCCAGCGCACCCAGCAGCAGCGCCACGTACCGCCAGCCGAAGAGGGCGAAGAAGAAGGCCCACATGCCGGAGAGCAGGGCGTAGCGCGCGCGGCGCTGGGCCGGGTCCGTCGGGTCCCAGCGCATGCCGGAGCCGGAGCCGGAGCCGGAGCCTGAACCGGAGCCGGAAGGACCGTCGGGGCCTTGCCCCTGCTGCCCGGGCCGCTCGCCGAAGCCGCCCTGGGAGCGGCCGGGCTGCCGGTCGCTCCACTGGCTGCCCCACGGGGAGTGCCCCTCCGGAGAGTCGCCGCCGTTGCCGGGACGCGGCCGCCACGGCTGGTCCGGGGTGCCCTCGGGCGGCGGCGCGAAGGGATTGTCGTCCTTCTCGCCGGGGGAGTCCGACGGCTCCGGCGAGCCCGACGAGCCCGACGAGCCGGAGTCCTGGGAGTCCTGCGGCGGGGACGACGGGCGGCCGTCGCGCAGCAGCGTCGAGCCGCGCCCCCCTCCGTGCGTCAACCCGAACGCGAAGGACAGCGGGAGGCGGAGGCTACGGTCCGGCATCAGGTGTGCGTCTTCCCCTTGGTTGAGCGAGCTGGTTACGAGAGCTGGTTACGAGCTTCTGCAGCGCCATGGCGCCCTGGCACAGACGCTACCTCCCGGCCGCGCCCCCGTCCCGTGAGGGGCGCCTCCGTGTGCCGGTATCGTTGCTGACGGTCGGCCGCTTCGTAGAGTTCCCCGTATCGCGGGGCACGAAGCCTTTGTATGACCGTACAAAGATGCCGTACAAAGCCGCCGTACACAGACGCACCTCCCGAGAAAGGGCCCCGCTGTGGCCAAGAGCCCTGTGGCCAAGCGCCTCGTCGTGCTGGTCTCCGGATCAGGCACGAATCTGCAGGCTCTGCTCGACAAGATCGCGACGGACGGGACGGCCGGCTACGGAGCCGAGATCGTCGCCGTCGGTGCCGACCGCGAGGGCATCGCGGGGCTCGAGCGGGCCGAACAGGCCGGGATTCCCACCTTCGTGTGCCGGGTCAAGGACCACGCGACCCGTGACGCGTGGGACGCGGCGCTCGCCGAGGCCACCGCCGCCTACGAGCCCGACCTGGTCGTGTCGGCCGGGTTCATGAAGATCGTGGGGAAGGAATTCCTCGCACGGTTCGGCGGCCGGTTCGTGAACACGCACCCCGCCCTGCTGCCCAGCTTCCCCGGAGCCCACGGTGTGCGCGACGCGCTCGCGTACGGCGCGAAGGTCACGGGATGCACCGTCCACTTCGTCGACGACGGCGTCGACACCGGCCCGATCATCGCCCAGGGCGTGGTCCCGGTCGGGGACGAGGACGACGAGAGCGCTCTGCACGAGCGCATCAAGGAAGTCGAGCGAAGGCTGCTCGTCGATGTCGTGGGGCGTCTGGCCCGCAACGGCTACCGCATTGAGGGACGAAAGGTACTTATCCCGTGACCGCCGAAGGTACGCACGGTTCGCAGCGCCCGATCAAGCGCGCGCTCATCAGCGTCTATGACAAGACCGGGCTCGAGGAGCTCGCGCGCGGGCTGCACGCGGCCGGCGTCGAGCTCGTCTCGACCGGTTCGACCGCCGCGAAGATCGCCGCCGCCGGGGTGCCCGTCACCAAGGTCGAGGAGCTCACCGGCTTCCCCGAGTGCCTGGACGGCCGGGTCAAGACGCTGCACCCGCGCGTGCACGCCGGGATCCTCGCCGACCTGCGCCTCGAGGACCACCAACGCCAGCTCGCCGACCTCGGCATCGAGCCGTTCCAGCTGGTCGTCGTGAACCTCTACCCCTTCAAGGCGACCGTCGCCTCGGGCGCGACGCCCGACGAGTGCGTCGAGCAGATCGACATCGGTGGCCCCTCGATGGTCCGCGCCGCCGCCAAGAACCACCCCTCGGTGTCGGTCATCACGAGCCCTTCCCGGTACGCCGATGTGCTCGCCGCGGTCCGTGACGGCGGGTTCGACCTGACCGCACGCAAGCGCCTCGCCGCCGAAGCGTTCCGGCACACCGCCGAGTACGACCTCGCGGTCGCCTCCTGGTTCGCGGACGACTACGCCGCCGACGGCTCGGCCTTCCCCGAGTTCCTCGGCAGCGCCTACGGCCGCAAGAACGTCCTGCGCTACGGCGAGAACCCGCACCAGAACGCGGCCCTCTACGTCGACGGCAATGGCGGCCTCGCCGAGGCCGAGCAGCTGCACGGCAAGGAGATGTCGTACAACAACTACACGGACACGGACGCCGCGCGCCGTGCCGCGTACGACCACGCCGACCCCTGTGTCGCGATCATCAAGCACGCCAACCCGTGCGGCATCGCGATCGGCGGGAACGTCGCCGAGGCGCACCGCAAGGCGCACGCCTGTGACCCGCTCTCCGCGTTCGGCGGTGTGATCGCCGTGAACCGCCCGGTCACCAAGGAGATGGCCGAGCAGGTCGCCGAGATCTTCACCGAGGTCATCGTCGCGCCCGAGTACGAGGACGGCGCGCTCGAAGCCCTCACCAAGAAGAAGAACATCCGCGTCCTGCGTGCCCACCGGGCGCCGTCCAACGCGGTCGAGGTCAAGCAGATCGACGGCGGCGCGCTGCTCCAGGTCACCGACCGGCTGCAGGCCGACGGCGACAGCCCGGCCAACTGGACGCTGGCCACCGGCGACGCCCTGAACCCGGGCGAGCTGGCCGAGCTGGAGTTCGCCTGGAAGGCGTCCCGCGCGGTGAAGTCCAACGCGATCCTGCTCGCCAAGGACGGCGCCTCGGTCGGCGTCGGCATGGGCCAGGTCAACCGCGTCGACTCCGCGAAGCTCGCCGTCGAGCGGGCGGGTGCCGAGCGCGCGCACGGTTCGTACGCCGCGTCCGACGCGTTCTTCCCGTTCCCCGACGGCCTGGAGATCCTCACCGAGGCGGGCGTCAAGGCCGTGGTCCAGCCCGGCGGTTCGGTCCGCGACGAGCTGGTCATCGAGGCGGCGCGGAAGGCCGGAGTGACGATGTACTTCACGGGTACGCGGCACTTCTTCCACTGACCTCGCCAGACACCACAACGGGCCGTGCCCCCCTCAAGAGGGGGGCACGGCCCGTTGGTTGACCGCTCGCCTCAGTAGCGGGGGCGGGCGAACCAGGCGGTGCCGCTGGGCACGACCGGGGCGATCGTGATGATGGCGGCGAAGGTGACCCAGATCAGCGGGCCGATGATCGCGGTCGCGAATCCGGTGTCCAGGCCGACGAAGAGGCCGATCAGACCGACGATGCCGCCGAGCGCGCCGTAGACGACCGTGGTGATCCGGACGCCCTGGCCGCCGCGGCCGAACTTCACGCCGAGCGTGATGGAGAGCGTCGCGAGCGCGGCCGCGACGAGCGCGGCGACGATCGCGATGGCGGCCACGTCGTCACCGACGTCGCCCATGCCGCTGAGGCCCAGGTCCTCGGCGCTGTCACCGGCGTCGCTCGCGACCGCGCCCGCGTACAGGTAGATGATCGCGACGAGGATCTGCACCGCCGAGATCAGGAACAGGAAGACGCGAGCGGTCACCAGAAGCCCCGGCATCGTCTGCGGCATCATGTTCCCGCCCGGGTAGCCGGGGTAGGCCGGCTGCTGCGGGTAGCCGTAGGCCTGCTGCGGCGGGATGCCGGGCGGGCCCTGCTGGGGATAGCCGTATCCGGGAGCGGCCGGGGGCTGCTGGGGCGGCTGCCCGTAAGGGTTGTTCGGGTCGCCGTAACTCATGGCGGTCTTCCTCCGTCGGGTAGTGCGGGGACGACGCGGCACATCACGGAGGAAGGTCTACAGATGCGGTCCGTCCCCCCGACACTGCCCGCGGCACTGTGCCGCATATCGTTCTTTAGCCCGGGCTTATTTGTCCAGCCGCACTCCGTATGTGTTGTGCAAGTGCAACAGAGCTGGTCAGGTCTCGGGACACAGCCGGGACACAGCCGGGTTGCGGGGGCGCCCTGATTGGTATCGGGCGGGCCTCATCCGGGAAGATGGGGTCATGACCGCCCAGATTCTCGATGGCAAGGCCACCGCAGCCGCGATCAAGTCCCAACTGGCCGTCCGCGTGGCGGCCCTCAAGGAGAAGGGCATCACCCCCGGACTCGGCACCGTCCTGGTCGGTGACGACCCGGGCAGCCAGAAGTACGTCGCGGGCAAGCACCGCGATTGCGCGCAGGTGGGCATCGCCTCCATCCAGCGCGAACTGCCCGCCACCGCGACGCAGGACGAGATCGAGGCCGTCGTCCGCGAGCTCAACGAGGACCCCGCCTGCACCGGCTACATCGTGCAGCTCCCGCTGCCCAAGGGCATCGACGAGAACCGCGTCCTTGAGCTGATGGATCCGGCCAAGGACGCCGACGGCCTGCACCCGATGAACCTCGGCCGCCTCGTGCTCAACGAGCCGGCCCCGCTGCCCTGCACGCCGAACGGCGTGATCACGCTGCTCCGCCGGCACGGCGTGGAGATCAACGGCGCGGAGGTCGTGGTCGTCGGCCGCGGCGTGACGATCGGCCGCTCGATGCCGCTGCTGCTCACCCGCCGCTCCGAGAACGCGACAGTGACGCAGTGCCACACCGGCACGCGCGACCTGGCCTACCACCTCAGGAAGGCCGACATCATCGTGGCCGCGGCGGGTGTTCCGCACCTGATCAAGGCCGAGGACGTGAAGCCGGGCGTCGCGATCCTGGACGTCGGCGTCTCGCGCGACGAGACCGGCAAGATCGTCGGCGATGTGCACCCGGACGTCTACGAGGTCGCCGGATGGATCTCGCCGAACCCGGGCGGTGTCGGCCCGATGACGCGCGCCCAGCTGCTCGTCAACGTCGTCGAGGCGGCCGAGCGCGCCGCCGCTGCCGCGAGCTGACCGGGAAGAGGGCGAGCCCATGAGCGTAGGCGCGAAGGGCGGGAACGGAGCGGCGGCGTCGTCGTCCGGGTCGGATGCCGCCGACGAGAACGGGGCCGCGGCGTCCGAACCGGGGGCCACGGAGCCGGAGATGTCCGAGCCGCGGGCCGAGCCGCGGGCCGAGGAGAAGGCCGAGGAGAAGGCCGAGGAGAAGGCCGAGGAGAAGGCCGAGGGGCATGCCGAGGGGCAGGTCGGTGCGACCGGCTCCGGCGGGCAGGCCAAGCGGACCTCGCGGCGCTTCCCGCTCTTCACCCGCGACACCGCGCGGCCCGAGGGCGGCGGCCGCGCCGCGAGCGGTGACGCGCCCGCGCCCGCACGGCAGTGGCCGCTGCTCTGCGTCATCGCGACGGTGGTGATCGGGCTGCTGCTCACCGCCCTCGACGTGTTCCGCGTCGGCACGATACTGATCGGCCTCGCCCTGGTCGCGGGCGCCGTGCTGCGCTGGGCGCTGCCTGACGTCGGCATGCTCGCGGTGCGCTCGCGCTTCACGGACATGGTGACGTACGGCGTACTCGGCGTCGCCATCGTGCTGCTCGCCCTGATGGCGCAGCCCGATCCGTGGCTGCGGATCCCGTTCCTCAGCGACACACTGCACCGCACGATCACCACCTGAGGTGACCCCGGAGCGCGTGAAGCGGCGCCCGTCCTCTCCCCCGATGAGGACGGGCGCCGCTGGTATGTGGGGCTGCCGTGGTCAGGTCAGCGGCAGTTGACCCACTTGTTGGAGAGGATCTTCAGCTTGTGGTTGGCGTTGCCCTTGGTGCCGAGCTTCTGCGTGCCGATGTACTGCGTGTAGTTCTTGCCGGCGTAGAGCGCCACGTCGCACTTGCGGCCGTGGTTGTAGCCGGACCAGGCCCCCGCGAACACGGCGTACCGGGACAGGTCCTTGTTGTTGTACTTGACCTTTTGCATCCGCCCGGTGAAGTTCTTCCCGGACCAGACGCACAGCCAGCCCTTGGGAAAGGCCGACGCGCCCAGCTCATGTCTTCCCCCGAAGTCATGGTGGTGTGGAGGGCGGCGCGGGGTGGACCGCGCCGCCCGTTGTGCATTGATGACGATGCCGGGCGCCGGGTGCGGACCGCCAGATCTGTCGGCGCGGTCAGGCACGCGCGGGACGTCCCGGGCGCTGACCTGCGCGTCTCTGGTGCGTGGGACGGCTCGGGCGGGACGGTTCGGACAACGACGATGCGGAGCGGCCGGTTTCGGCAGGGTGCAGGAACTGCCGCCGAGTGTTCGGGCATCCTCTCTTCCAAGGGAACTGAAGGACATGGGGTGGAACATGTCTCGATGGAAGGAGCTGCCCGACTCGCTTGACCCGCGGGTGCGGCAGTTCGTCGTAAGGCTGCGCAGGCTCAAGGACCACAGCGGCCTTGGCCTGGCGGCGTTGGCGTCCCGGACGGGGTACAGCCGCTCGTCCTGGGACAGGTATCTCAACGGCAGGTCGCTGCCTCCCGCCGAGGCGGTCGAGGCGCTCGCGCGGGCCTGCGACACCGAACCGGCGCCGCTTCTCGCACTGCGCGAAGTGGCCGCGGAGGGCTGGGAATCAGACATCGATGGGGACGGGGATGGGGATGGGGA
>NZ_SRIC01000208.1 GCF_004684775.1 Streptomyces sp. MZ04 | reverse complement strand
CCCTTGTCGGCGCTGGGCCCCGGCCGCCACCCCTCCATCACGGTGATGCGACCCGCCTCGGCCTCGAACACCCGCCCAGTGACGCCGTCGGACGCCTCGGAGCCGAGCCAGACCACGATCGGCGACACGTTGTCCGGAGACATCGCGTCGAAGCCCCCGTCCTCAGGCGCAGCCATGGCCTCGGTAAAGGTCCCCTCCGTCATCCGCGTCCGCGCGGCCGGCGCGATCGCGTTCACCCGCACTCCGTAGGAACCGAATTCGGCGGCGGCGACCATGGTGAGGCCCAGTATCCCGGCCTTGGCGGCGCTGTAGTTCCCCTGGCCGACGCTACCCAACAGGCCCGCCCCGGAACTGGTGTTGACCACGCACGCGTGCCGCGCCCGTCCGGCCTTCGACTCGGCGCGCCAGTACGCCGCCGCATGCTTCAGCGGCAGGAAGTGGCCCTTCAGGTGGACCCGCATGACGGCGTCCCAGTCGTCCTCCTCCAGGTTCACCAGCATCCGGTCACGCAGGAACCCCGCGTTGTTCACGAGCGTGTCAAGCCGCCCATAGGTGTCGACGGCGGCCGCGACGAGGGACACCGCCCCCTCGGACGTGGCGATGTCACCGCCGTGCGCGACGGCCTCGCCGCCCGCCGCGCGGATCTCCGCGACGACGTCGTGCGCGGGCCCGCCGGACGCTCCTGAGCCGTCCGGCCCCACACCGAGGTCGTTCACGACGACCCTCGCGCCCTCGGCGGCGTACGCGCGCGCGTGCGCCCGCCCCAGGCCCCGCCCCGCGCCCGTGACGATCACGACACGACCTTCGCAGATCCCGTTCCTGGCAGTCATACGGCAACCCTTTCCCTTGCTGATACCTACTTGCTGATACCTACTTGCTGGCGGCTACTTGCTGATGGCTACTGGTTCACGGACGCCGCGTCGAGGAACGCCGGGCGCTCACCGCCCCCGTGCAGATGCAGCGCCGCACCGCTGATGTAGCGCGCGCCGTCGGAGGCGAGGAAGACGCACGCGTCCCCGGCGTCCGACGGGTCGGCGAGCCGCCCCAGCGGGACCGTGCGGGCGACCTCCGCGATACCGGCCTCGTCGCCGTAGTGCAGATGGGCGCTCTCGGTTCGGGCGAGGCCCAGGACGACGGTGTTCACCCGCACCGTGGGAGCCCATTCGACGGCCATCGTGCGGGCCAGGTTCTCCAGGCCCGCCTTGGCCGCGCCATAGGCGCCGGTGCCGGGAGAGGGCCGGGTGCCGCTGACGCTCCCGATCATGGTGATGCTGCCGCCCGCAGGTCGCTGCGCGCGCATCACCTCGTACGCCGCGAGCGACGCGTACAACGGGGCCAGCAGGTTGAGTTCGACGATCTTGGCATGGCGGGCGGGGGACGCGTCGGCGAGCAGCCCGAAGGGGGATCCGCCCGCGTTGTTCACCAGCACGTCCAACCGGCCGTGATCGGCGGCCACATCGGCGAAGAAGGTGCGCGCGGCTTCCGGGTCGCGCAGATCGAGGGGGCGGAACTCGGCCGCCGCGCCGCCGACTTCGACCGGGCTGTCCGGTGGCCTGCGGGCGCAGACGACGACGTGCGCGCCGACGGCGAGGAAGCTGCGCGCGATGCCGGCGCCGACGCCCCGGGTGCCGCCGGTGACGACGACCACCTGCCCCGCCTCCTGCCGCCCGGCCGGTCGCACGCCCTGTCGCGTGTCAGTCATCACTGCTACCTTTCCAACTAACAAATGTTTGGTTGAAAGCGCCTGGTTGAAAGGTAGCGGATCCTCTGATGTCTGTCTCCACCTCGATCCCGGACAAGGGCGTGGCCGTCGTCACCGTCGACTTCCCACCCGTCAACGCCCTCCCTGTCCACGGTTGGTACGACCTGGCGGCCGCCGTGCGCAGTGCGGGCCGGGACCCGGAAACGCGCTGTGTGGTCCTTGCCGCGGAGGGCCGCGGATTCAACGCGGGCGTGGACATCAAGGAGATGCAGCGCGACAGCGGGCACAGTGCCCTGATAGGCGCCAACCGCGGGTGCTACGAAGCGTTTTCCGCGGTGTACGAGTGCGAGGTGCCGGTCGTCGCGGCGGTGCACGGCTTCTGCCTGGGCGGCGGCATCGGGCTTGTGGGCAACGCGGACGCGATCGTGGCGAGCGACGACGCCACGTTCGGCCTGCCCGAGCTCGACCGCGGCGCGCTCGGCGCCGCGACACACCTCGCGCGCCTGGTGCCGCAGCACCTGATGCGCGCCCTGTACTACACATCGCGCACGGCGACCGCCGCCGAACTGCACGCGCACGGCTCCGTGTGGCGGGTGGTACCGCGCGCGGAACTGCGCGATGCGGCACTGGAGTTGGCGCGGGAGATCGCCCGGAAGGACGGGACGCTGCTGCGCTTCGCCAAGGCCGCGATCAACGGCATCGACCCCGTCGACGTGCACCGGAGCTACCGCTTCGAGCAGGGCTTCACCTTCGAGGCGAACTTGAGCGGCCTGGCCGACCGCGTCCGCGACGGCTTCGGGACGAAGGACGAGACAGGCAAGACGGATGAGCCAGACAAGACAGCCGAGACGGAAGAGCCGGCGGATACGGACGGGAAGGGCAGCAGGGCATGACGGACAAGATCATGACGCCCGACGAGATCGCGGGGCGGCTGCGGAGCGGGATGACGCTCGGCATCGGCGGCTGGGGTTCGCGCCGCAAGCCGATGGCGCTGGTGCGCGCGCTGTTGCGGTCCGGGGTCACGGACCTCACCGTCGTCGCGTACGGCGGTCCGGACATCGGCCTGCTCGCCGCGGCCGGGCGGATCCGCAAGCTGGTCACGGCGTTCACCACACTCGACTCGATCCCCCTGGAGCCGCATTTCCGGGCGGCACGCGAGCGTGGCGCCTTCGAACTCGTCGAGCTGGACGAGGCGATGTTCATGCAGGGTCTTACGGCGGGCGCCCAGCGGCTGCCGTTCCTGCCGATCCGCGCGGGCCTCGGTTCGGACGTGCTGCGGGTCAACCCCCAGCTGCGTACGGTCACTTCGCCGTACGAGGACGGGGAGGAGCTGCTCGCGGTGCCCGCCCTGCGGATGGACGCGGCGCTGGTGCACATGAACCGCGCGGACCGTCTGGGCAACGCCCAGTATCTGGGCCCTGATCCGTACTTCGACGACTTGTTCTGCGAGGCGGCCGACACCGCGTATGTGTCGTGCGAGCGGATCGTCGAGTCGAGCGCGCTCACCGAGCACGCGGCACCGCAGACGATGCTGATCTCTCGGCACGCGGTGACGGGGGTGGCCGAGACGCCGAAGGGGGCGCACTTCACGTCGTGCGTGCCGGACTACGGCCGCGACGAACCCTTCCAGAAGGCGTACGCCACCGCGGCGGGCGACCCGGACGCCTGGCAGGCCTTCCAGGACCGCTTCCTCTCCGGAACCGAGCAGGACTACCAGTCGGCCGTCCAGACCTGGCACAAGGAGCAGCGATGACGCAGACCGAATCGACGGCGCCCGCCGCGACCGCCGTCACCCGCGCCGAGTACTGCGTGATCGCCTGCGCCGAGGCCTGGCGGGACGCGGGCGAGATCCTCGCATCCCCGATGGGCACGGTGCCGTCGATCGGGGCCCGCCTGGCGAAGCTGACGTTCTCGCCGGATCTGCTGCTCACGGACGGGGAGGCACTGCTGATCGGCGATGTGCCCGCCGTGGGGGCGCCGTCGGCGGTGACGGAGGGCTGGCTGCCGTATCGCAGGCATCTGACGATGGTGATGGGCGGCAGGCGGCACGTGATGATGGGCGCGAGCCAGATCGACCGCTTCGGCAATCAGAACATCTCCTGCATCGGCGACTGGGAGCGACCCAAGCGCCAGCTGCTCGGCGTTCGCGGCGCACCCGTCAACACCCTCAACAATCCGGTGAGTTACTGGATCCCCCGCCACTCGACGCGCGTCTTCGTCGAGAAGGTCGACATGATCAGCGGGGTGGGCTTCGACAGCGCGGCGGCGGCAGGACCCTCCGCGACGCGCTACCACGATCTGCGCCGGGTCGTGTCCGACCTCGGCGTCTTCGACTTCTCGACACCGGACCACGCGATGCGCATCGTCTCGCTGCACCCGGGGGCGACGGTCGATCAGGTGCGGGAGGCGACGGGCTTCGCGCTCGACGCTCCGGACGACATCCCGTTCACGCGCGAGCCGTCGGCGGAGGAACTGCGGTTGATCCGGGACGTGGTGGACCCGCGCGGCCTGCGGGACCGCGAGGTGCGCGCATGAGTCCCGGCCCGGCGACCATGGAGACGGCGCTGACCAGGCTGGTCGGCGTCCGCCATCCGATCGTGCAGACCGGCATGGGGTGGGTGGCGGGCCCCCGCCTGGTCTCCGCGACGGCGAACGCGGGCGCCCTGGGCATCCTGGCCTCCGCGACGATGACCGTCGACGAGCTGCGCTCCGCCGTCCGGGAGGTCAAGTCCCGTACGGACGAGCCGTTCGGGGTCAACCTGCGCGCCGACGCGGGCGACGCGCGGGACCGCGTACGCGTCATCGTCGATGAGGGCGTCCGGGTCGCGTCCTTCGCCCTGGCCCCCTCGAAAGAGCTGATCGCCGAGCTGAAGGACGCCGGAGTGGTCGTCATCCCGTCCATCGGCGCGCGGCGGCACGCGGAGAAGGTCGCCGCGTGGGGCGCGGACGCGGTCGTCGTGCAGGGCGGCGAGGGCGGCGGACACACGGGGGAGGTCGCTTCGACGGTGCTGCTGCCGCAGGTCGTGGACGCGGTGGACATACCGGTGATCGCCGCGGGTGGTTTCTACGACGGGCGGGGCCTCGTCGCCGCGCTCGCGTACGGAGCGGCGGGCGTGGCGATGGGCACGCGTTTCCTTCTCACCTCGGACTCGACGGTGCCGGACGCGGTCAAGGCGCGCTACCTGGCGGCATCGGTCAAGGACGTCACGGTGACGACGCGGGTGGACGGCCTCCCGCATCGCATGCTGCGCACGGAACTGGTGACCGCCCTCGAGAAGTCCGGACGTCTGTCGTCCCTCACGCGGGCGGTGCGCCATGCGGCGGCGTTCCGGAAACTGTCCGGGATGGGGTGGGGGGAGATGGTCCGGGACGGCCTGACCATGCGGCACGGCAAGGGCCTGACGTGGAGTCAGATCCTGCTGGCGGCGAATACGCCGATGATGCTGAAGGCGGCGATGGTGGACGGCCACCCGGAGGCGGGGGTGATGGCCTCCGGCCAGGTGGCGGGGGTCATCGAGGACCTGCCCTCGTGCGAGGAGTTGATCGCGCGGATCATGGAGGAGGCGGCGGAGGTGACGGGACGCCTGGTACGTCTCAGCCCGTCGAGGGGGTCCCTCCCCGCTCTTTAAGAGCTTGGGGGAGTTTGAGGGCGAACTCGGCGGAGCCGGTGATCTACGGTCACCCGTAGCCACCGGCCCCCGCTCACACCCCCGCCACCTCCAACGACGCCCGCGCCCGGGCAACAAGACCGTCCGCCCCGCACGCGTCGGCCAAGGCAAGACCCCGCGCCAACTCGTCGGCGGACCCCGCCGCGATCCCGTACTCGACCCGGGCCACCGCGTGTTCGTACGCGCACGGCGAAGCCTCCAGGCAGGCGACCGCTCGCGCGTACAGGTCGACCGCCCGCTGCCCGCTCTCCAGGGACGCCGCGCACCGCAGTGCCTCTCCGATCGCCGTCTCCGTGCCGAACAGCTCCGCCTGGACCCGTGCGTCCGCGGCGAGTTCCGCGGCCCGCCGCGGATCGTCCGAGGCCAGCGCGCGGGCCAGATCGTGCGCCCAGGGCGCGACGATCGTGTTGTAGCGGCCGCGTGCGTTCGACGCCTTCGCGGCGACCTCCAATTCGCTGACGCCCTCGCTCCGCAGTCCCACGGCGATCAGCAGACGGCCGCGTACGGAGTGGATGTCGGGCACGAAGATGGTGGACGGGTAGGGCGGCGCGATGCCGTAGCGGTCGGCGACTTCCTGTGCCTCGTCGACCTTGCCGCGGGCGAGCAGGGTGTCGATGAGCATGCACGCGGCGTCCCAGTGCATCGGGAGGCCGCTGCCGACCCGGTCGGCAAGGCGCAGGCTGTCCCGCAGCGAGTCCTCCGCCTCCGTGAGCCGTCCGCGCCTGCGGTGCACCAGGCCGAACCAGGCCTTGGCGAGCGCCAGATGGCCGCCGCTCCAGCCCGCGGTCTCATAGGCGCGGACCGCCTCCACGAAGAGGCTCTCGGCGCGGTCGAGCCGGTCGGTGAAGATGTAGGCGCTGCCCAGCATCATCAGGAGCTCGAAGCCCCACTCGGTGTCGGTCCAGCCGAGGCCGGGCGCGAGGCGGCCGTTGACGAGCGAGCGGTCGCAGAGTTCGACGATCTCCTCCGCGTTCTCCCCGCGGGTCATGGCGTCGAAGGCGCGCAGGATCAGCAGGGCGCGCTCGGAGTTGTCGCGTCCCGGCAGCGGTCCGGCGAGCGCGGCAAGCCGGCGCGAGCGGCCCGTCGCGTCCTCCTCGCCGGCGTGGATGCCCTCCCACATGTAGTGGACGCCCAGCAGCCGCATCCGGTCCGGGCCCGGCTCCAGGCGAGCGGCCTCGGCGTCGACGACGCGCAGGGCCTCCTCCAACTGGTCGTTGTGCACCAGGGCTTGGGACAGCCGGCAGACCGCGTCCACTCTCAGCGTGCGGTCGAGTCCCGGTGTGTGCAGCGCCTCGCTGAGATGGCGGATGGTGGTGGCGGGCGAGGTGAGGAGGGTGGCGCAGCCCAGTTCGTAGAGCACGCGCGCGTGGTTCTCGGGCAGGGGTGGTTCCCGCAGGGCCCGCTCCAGGCAGCGGCGGGCGGCGTCCGGCGCGCCGACCGCGAGATGCTCGGCCGCCGCGGCGCGCAACTGCTCGACGAGCTCCGGGTCGTCGTCCGGGTGGACTTCGAGGAGGTGCCGGGACGCGGCCGCCGCGCCACGCCTCGACAGGGTGACGGCCCAGGCGGCCTGGCCGTGCATCGCGGTGCGCGTGGCGGGCGGGATCGAGCGGTAGACGGTGCTGGCGATCAGCGGGTGGACGAACTCCATGCCCAGGTCGTCGCCGAGCAGGATGCGGGCCGTGCGCAGTCGCTCCGCGCAGCGCTGGGCCGTCTCGCGCGTCATCCCGGCGAGCGAGGCGGCGAGGTCGAGGGGGATCGCCGCGCCGAGGATCGCGGCCGCCCACGCGAACCGTGTGACGTCCGTGCCGAGGCCTTCGAGGCGGGCGACGAGGCCGCGGCCGCGCGCCGATCGGTTCAGGGCGCGCAGTTCCTCCGCGGATCCCTCCACGGGCTCGAGCTCGCTGTCGTGCACCTTGGCGAGCAGTTCCACGGACTCGTACGGATTGCCGCCGGTGACCGCCCACACCTCGCGGCAGAACGGGGCGTCGGCGTGCTCGCCGAGGGTGGCGCGGGTGAGTCCGGCCGCGGCCTCCGGGGTGAGCGCGCGCAGGACCGTCGAGGGGCCGGACGCCGCGCCGACCGCCGCGAGGTGGCGTGCGCTGTCGCCCTTGGCCTCGTCCGGCCGGTGGGCGACCACGACCAGGACCGGCAGTTCGGCCAGATGCTGGGTGAACGCGGCCAGCCAGTGCAGCGTCTCCTGGTCGGCCCAGTGCGCGTCGTCGATGATCAGGACGAGCGGCCAGTGCAGTCTCGCCAGGCGTGCGACCGCCTCGACCAGGCCGTCGCACACGCCCTGCGGGTCGGCCTGGACGCCGCCCGGCTCGGCTATGCCGAGCGCGGGTCCCGCGATCTCGTACCAGTCGCCGAGATACTCCCGGGCCTCGTCGGGCGTGAGGGAGACAAGGGCCGGCTGCAGCAGTTGTCGTACGACGTTGAAGGGGACGGAGGTGACGGTCTCACCGCCGCGCGCGGACCAGACCGTGGCCCGCCCCTCCGCGATCCGGCGCACCTCGGCGAGCAGCGCCGTCTTGCCGATGCCCGCCTCGCCGCGGAAGACGATCAGACCGCCCGCCGTCATGGAGTCGGAGCACAGCTCATCCACGGCCCGTGCGGCCGCCGCGAGTTCCGCGTCGCGCTCCCACAGCGGGGCCCAGGTGGCTCCTCCGGGCCGTCCCTGCGTCATCGCGCTACCTCCTGAGGTCGCTCAATCGACGTACAGACCTCGAGACTAGCGGGGTAGTGGGCCCCACGGTGCGGGGTCCGGGCAGCAACCGCCGCAAGGGGTGAGGGACGGGCCCGAGCTGGACGCCGTCAGAGCCGCTCGATGATCGTCACGTTCGCCTGGCCGCCGCCTTCGCACATGGTCTGGAGGCCGAACCGGCCGCCGGTGCGCTCCAGTTCGTGCAGGAGTGTCGTCATCAGTTTGACGCCCGTCGCGCCGAGGGGGTGGCCGAGGGCTATCGCACCGCCGTTGACGTTGACCTTGTCCGGGTCGGCCCCGGTCTCCTTCAGCCAGGCGAGGACGACCGGTGCGAACGCTTCGTTGATCTCGACAAGGTCGATGTCGTCGATGCTCATGCCGGTCTTCTTGAGCGCGTACGCCGTTGCGGGGATCGGCGCGGACAGCATGCGGATGGGGTCCTCGCCGCGCACGGAGAGGTGGTGCACGCGGGCACGGGGCGTCAACCCGTGCTCCCGCACGGCCCGTTCGCTCGCGATGAGCATCGCGGCCGCTCCGTCCGAGACCTGTGAGGAGCAGGCGGCGGTGATGGTGCCGTCGTCCAGGACGGGCTTGAGGCCCGCCATCTTCTCCAGGGTCGTGTCGCGGCGCGGGCCCTCGTCGGTGGTCACGTCGCCATGGGCGACGAGTTCGCGGGCGAAGCGGCCCTCGTCGATCGCGCGGATCGCCCGCTGGTGCGAGCGGAGCGCGAACTCCTCCATGTCGCGGCGGGATATGCCCCACTTCTCGGCGATCAGCTGGGCTCCGTGGAACTGGTTGACGGGCCGGTCGCCGTAGCGTGCGCGCCAGCCATCGCTGCCCGCGTAGGGGCCTTCGGTGAGTCCGAGCGGCTCGGCGGCCTGCCGGGACGCGAAGGCGATGGGGATCATCGACATGTTCTGCGTGCCGCCGGCGACGACGAGGTCCTGGGTGCCGGACAGGACGCCTTGCGCCGCGAAGTGCACGGCCTGCTGCGAGGAGCCGCACTGCCGGTCGATCGTCACGCCGGGCACCTCTTCGGGCAGTCCGGCCGCGAGCCAGCTGGTGCGGGCGATGTCGCCCGCCTGCGGGCCGACCGTGTCCAGGCAGCCGAAGACGACGTCCTCGACGGCCGCCGGGTCGACGCCCGTGCGCTCGACGAGCGCCTTCAGGACATGGGCTCCCAGGTCGGCGGGGTGGACGGCCGAGAGGCCTCCCTTGCGCCTGCCGACAGGGGTGCGGACCGCTTCGACGATGTAGGCCTCGGCCATGACTGCGTACTCCTCGTGCTCCTCGGTCGGTGCGGCCGTCGGGCGACGGCGCGCGCTCTACGTGCGTACGGAGATGCCGTCCAGGACCATCGAGAGGTACTGGCGGGCGATCTCCTCGGGGCTGTGGCCTCCGCCGGGGCGGTACCAGGACGCGGCGACCCAGACGGTGTCGCGCACGAAGCGGTAGGCGAGCCGGATGTCCAGGTCGGCGCGGAAGACGTGCTCCGCGACGCCCCGCTCCAGCGTCGTCAGCCATGCCTTCTCGAAGCGCTGCTGCGAGTCGGCCAGGTACTGGAAGCGCTCCTGCGCGACCAGGTGCTTGGACTCCTTCTGGTAGATGGCGACGGCGGAGCGGTGCCGGTCGATCTCCCGGAAGGACTCGGTGACGAGCGCCTCGAGGGTCTCGCGGGGGCCGAGCTGAGACTGGAGCACCGTGTCGTACCCGTCCCACAGCTCGGTGAGGAAGGTGGAGAGGATCTCTTCGAGCATCGACTCCTTGGAGTCGAAGTGGTAGTAGAGGCTGCCGGCGAGCATGCCGGCGGCGTCCGCGATCTTGCGGACCGTGGTCGCGTTGTACCCCTGTTCGGCGAAGACGTCGGCGGCGATCGCGAGGAGCTCGCCGCGACGCTCGGGCGAGGGGCTCACCGGGACCTTCTTCTTTGGAGTGCTGCTCGGCTTCGTTGTGGTGCTGCTCTGCTTCGGTTTCGACACACGGTCATTCTCCGCCTAGGCGTGCTGGTTGCTGACCGAGACCGTCTCCCCCGTCATGTACGAGGAGTAGCCACTGGCCAGGAAGACGATGACGTTGGCTATCTCCCACGGTTCGGCATACCGCCCGAACGCCTCGCGCGCGGTGAGCTCTTCGAGCAGCTCGGGAGAGGTGACCTTCGCGAGGTGCGGGTGCATGGCGAGGCTGGGCGAGACCGCGTTGATCCGTATCCCGTGGGGAGCGGCCTCGATGGCGGCGCAGCGCGTGAGCGCCATGACGCCGGCCTTCGCCGCGGCGTAGTGCGCCTGGCCCGCCTGGGCACGCCAGCCGAGCACCGACGCGTTGTTCACGATCACGCCGCCCCGGTCGGCGGCCCGCATGCGGCGCAGGGCGGCCCGGGTGGAGCGGAAGGTGCCGTTCAACGTCACGTCGATGACCTTGTCCCACTGCTCGTCGGTCATCTCGGTCAGCTCGGCGGTGCCCCCGAGCCCCGCGTTGTTCACGACGACGTCCAGACCGCCGTGGCGCTGCTCGGCCAGGTCGTAGAGGGCCTGCACCTGGGTCTCGTCCGTCACGTCGCAGGGCATGCCGTCGACGCGGTCGGCGCCGAACTCCCCGGCGAGCGCTTCCACCGCCTCCTTCGTGCGGCGCGGATGGGCGTCGCCGATGACGATGCGCGCGCCCTCCTCCAGGAAACGGCGGGCGGTGGCTCCGCCGATGCCCGCCCCGGCCGCGGCGGTGACGACGGCCGTGCGGCCAGCGAGCAGACCGTGCCCCGGCACGTACTCGGGCGCGTCCATGCGCGGCCCCCTTCCTCTTCACTCTCGAAGCCCCCGACAGCTCTCGACGGCTGACTCCCTTCAAGGTAATCTACCAAACACTTGTTAGGGAAGAGTGCCGGGAAAGATCCGACCGAAGAGGTGGGCCACTGATGGACCTCGACTTCACTGCCGGAGAAGAGGATTTCAGGCAGCGGGCACGCGCCTGGCTCGGCGCGCATGTGCCTGCCGAGCCGCTGCCGTCGCTGGAGACCGAGGAGGGCTTCGCGGCGCACCGCGCCTGGGAGCACGAGCTCGCGGCCGACCGCTGGTCGGTGGTCTCCTGGCCCGAGGAGTACGGCGGGCAGGGCGTCGACATCGTCAAGTGGCTGATCTTCGAGGAGGAGTACTTCGCGGCGGGCGGACCCGGCCGGGTCTCGCAGAACGGCATCAACCTCCTCGCGCCGACCCTCTTCGACTTCGGGACGCCCGAGCAGCGCGCGCGGATCCTGCCGTCGATGGCGAGCGGCGAGGTGATCTGGGCGCAGGCCTGGTCGGAGCCCGAGTCCGGCTCCGACCTCGCGTCGCTGCGCTCCACCGCCCGCCGCGCGGAGGGCGGTTGGCTGATCAGCGGGCAGAAGACCTGGTCGTCGCGGGCCGCCTTCGCGGACCGCGCGTTCGGCCTGTTCCGCAGCGATCCGTCCGGGAACGAAGCGGGCAAGCCGCACCGGGGCCTGACGTATCTGATGTTCCCGCTCGACGCCGACGGCGTGACCGTCCGCCCCATCGGCCGCCTGGACGGCAAACCGGCGTTCGCCGAGCTCTTCCTCGACGACGTCTTCGTACCGGACGAGGATGTGATCGGGGAGCCTGGCCAGGGCTGGCGCATCGCCATGTCGACGACCGGCAACGAACGCGGTCTGACGCTGCGCTCCCCCGGCCGGTTCGTCGCCGCGGCCGAGCGCCTGGTGCGCGAGTGGCGCGCGCACGGCGACCCGGCGGACACGGCGCTGCGCGACCGGGTGGCCGACGCCGTGATCGGCGCCCGCGCCTATCAGCTCTTCACGTGGGCGAACGCCTCGCGCTTCACGGCGGGCGAGACGATCGGCGCCGAGTCGAGCCTGAACAAGGTCTTCTGGTCCGAGTACGACATCGCGCTGCACGAGACGGCGCTGGATCTCCTGGGCGCGGAAGGCGAGTTGGTGGAGGGCGGCGGCCCGGCGGAAGGCGGCAGCTCGTCGGAGGGCGGCGGCCCGGCGGAAGGCGGCGGCCCGGCGGAAGGCGGCGGCCCGGCGGAAGGCGGCGAGAGGGCGGAGAGCCGCGAGTGGGCGGAGGGCTACGTCTTCTCGCTCGCCGGGCCGATCTACGCGGGCACGAACGAGATCCAGCGCGACATCATCGCCGAGCGGCTGCTCGGCCTGCCGAAGGGACGCCGCTGATGAGGTTCCTCCTCGACGCCGAGCAGCACGAGTTCGCGCGCTCGCTGGACGCGATGCTGACCGCCACGGACACACCGGCGGCCGCCCGGGCCTGGGCCGCCGGGGAGCACGCTCCGGGGCGCGCCGTGTGGGGACGGCTCGCGGACGCGGGCGTGTTCGCGCTCGCCGCTCCGGAGGAGTACGAGGGGGTGGGCCCGCTCCCCGTGGAAGTGGCCGTGGCGTTCGTCGAGTTGGGCCGGCATGCCGTGCCCGGCCCCGTGGTCGAGACGGTGGCGGCGGCCGCGCTCCTCGCCCGTCTTGCCGACCTCGGCGACGCGGAACCGGCCAAGCGGCTGCTTCCGCCCCTGATATCGGGCGACGCGATGGCGACACTCACGCTCCCCGAAGGCGGTCCTTTCGCGCTGGACGCGGACGCGGCGACGCTGCCGCTGATCGTCACCGGCGAGGAACTGCGCCTCGCGTCCGGGCACGCGCGCGTGGGCCGCTCCCTGGACCCGGCACGCCGCCTCGGCCGCCTCGACCGGACCGGCGAACTCCTCGCCTCGGGCCCCTCGGTGACCGCCGCCGCCCGTCACGCGGCGGCCTTGGCCTCGCTCGCCACGGCCGCGCAGGCGCTCGGCGTGGGGCTTGCGCTCCTCGACAAGACCGTCGCGTACGTCAAGCAGCGCACCCAGTTCGGCACACCGATCGGCGGCTTCCAGGCCGTCAAGCACCGCCTCGCGGACGTCCTGATCGGTCTCGAGTTCGCCCGCCCGCTGCTGTTCGGAGCGGCGCTGACGATGGACACCGCCGATGTGGCCGCCGCGAAGGTCGCGACGGGCGAAGCCGCGTACGCAGCGGCCCGTGCGGCACTCCAACTCCATGGCGCGATCGGCTACACGGCGGAGTACGACCTCTCCCTGTGGCTGACCAAGGCCCGTGCGCTGCGCTCCGCGTGGGGCAGCCCGGCCGCATGCCGGGAACGGGTGCTGACGGGGGGCACGAACGGGCGCTGACCGGGGGCACGGATGAGATCCGGCCTCCGACGTGGGATGACAGGTCAGGTTCGCAGGCCGTGTCCCCGTACGTGACCCGCCGGATTGCCGGGCGGCCGAAGGCCGGACCCCGCGCTTTCCCGGCTTTCCCGCCGCACTGGATCGTACGTACGAGTGCGCACACCCCGTCGCGCTGCGATGATCAAACGCACTGGTGAGGAGAGCGAGAGGGGCAGCACGTGCGCGTAATCGGGCTGATGTCGGGGACTTCGTACGACGCCATCGACGCCGCTGCGGCCGACCTGACGATCGAAGGCGACCGTCTGGTGCTCACCCCGCTGGGGCTCATCACCCGCGGCTATGACGAAGCGCTGCGGGCGGCGCTCGCCGCCGCGCTGCCGCCCGCCGCGACCACGCTCGCGGAGGTCTGCCGCCTCGACACCCGCATCGGCCGGGCGTTCGCCGCCGCCGCGGCCGAGGCGGACCGCGAACTGTGCGACGGGCAGGCCGAGTTGGTCGCCTCGCACGGCCAGACCGTCTACCACTGGATCGAGGACGGCCAGGTGCACGGCACGCTGCAGATCGGGCAGCCCGCGTGGATCGCCGAGGCGACCGGGCTCCCCGTGGTCGCCGACTTCCGCCCCCGCGACGTCGCAGCGGGCGGCCAGGGCGCGCCCCTGGTCAGCCTTGTCGACCAGATGTGGCTGCGCGGCCGCCCCGGCGCCCCCGCCGCGCTGAATCTGGGCGGCATCGCCAACATCACCGCCCCGGACGGCACCGCGTTCGACACCGGCCCCGCCAACGCCCTCATCGACGCGGCGGTGCGCGACCTCACGCCGGAAGGGGTCGACTGTGACCTCGACGGCGAGATGGCCGCGCGGGGCACCGTCGACGAGAAGCTCCTCGCCGAGCTGCTCGCCGAGCCCTACTACTCCCGGACCGCCCCGAAGACCACCGGCAAGGAGCTCTTCCATCTGCCCTATCTGCGGGCGGCGCTCTCCGGGTACGGGGCGCTCACCCCCGAGGACGTCGTCGCGACGCTCACCCGGCTGACCGCCCGCACGGTCGCCGACGCCGTCCGCTCGGTCGGCGCCTCCGAGGTCATCGCCTCCGGCGGCGGCACGCGCAATCCGACGCTGATGGCCTTCCTGCGGGCCGAGTTGGGCAGCGGGATCCCGGTGCGCACCTCCGACGAACTCGGCCTGCCGGCCGCGGCGAAGGAGGCGTACGCCTTCGCCGTACTGGGATTCCTGACCGCGCACGGCCTTCCGGGGACGGCCCCGGAGAGCACGGGAGCGCGGCACGCGAGCGTACTGGGGTCGATCACTCCGGGGCGGCGCGGCCTGCGCCTGCCCGAAACGGTGGAGGTCGGGCCGGTGAGGCTGGTGGTGGACGGAGCAACTCGCTGAACGGCGGGGGCACTTGCGGCCACGCGCCGTCACCCCGTCCTGGGGCCCGCACGCCCCGGAAACCACGACGCAGAGGCGACGGCGCTGGACAATCTCGGTATCGCCCTGCGGCACGCGGATCGTGTAGATGAAGCCATCGACGCCCACACCCACGCACGCGACCACTTCCACACCACCGGAAACCACACTCGCGAAGGCATCGCGTGGCACAACCTCGGGCATGATCTGATGCAGGTGGGACGGCTCAGCGAAGCCATCGCCGCGTTCGGCAGGAGTCTTGAGGCCTGCCGACAATCTGAGGACTGGCGCCACGTGGGCGATACGCTCCACCACCTTGCCGTCGCTCATGCGGCCGACGACCGCCCGGCCTTGGCCCGCACAACCTGGCTCCAGGCCGCCGAAGCCTACGACCGTGCAGGCGCCCCCGCCGAAGCCGCCGCAGCCCGCGACGACGCCGGCCAGTAGCCCCGCCCGAGGCC
>NZ_SRIC01000207.1 GCF_004684775.1 Streptomyces sp. MZ04 | reverse complement strand
GCCCCCGGCCGCTCCCGAGCCCACTCCGACGCCGAAGCCCACACCGACCGTCCGCCCCAAACCCTCACCGACTCCGGTGAGTTACCCCTCGTACCACGCAGCGCCCCGCAAGACGCCGCCCCGCAGCGGCCCGTCCCTGGTCTCGCTCACCCTGCTCGTCACCGCGCCCGCGGTGCTCGCCGCCGCCGCGCTGCGGCCGCGCTGAACCGCCGGAGGTCCCATGTCGGAATGGCTTGTTCTCACCCTCGCGATGCTCGCCGCATGCGGCGTCGTCCTCGTCATCGCCTTCCTGCGGCACCGCAGGACGAGTCCGGATTACGACGCCTCGGAGACGCCGGACGTCATCGAGTACATGACGATGATGATCGGCGTGGTGTACGCGATCGTCCTCGGTCTGGCCATCGCCGGGGTCTGGGAGGCCCGCAGCGTCGCCGAGGACCACGTCCACGCCGAGGCCCAGGCCCTGCACGAGGTCTCCGAACGGGCTCGGGTCTATCCGGAGGAGGTCCGGGACCGTATCCGCACCGACGTCCGCGCGTATGTCGGCTACGTGGTGAACACGGAGTGGGACAGCATGGCCGAGAACGGCGAACTCACGGACCGAGGAAAGCAGTTGCTCACCCGGGTCCGCCACGACGTGACCGACTACGAACCCAAGTCCGACTTCGAGGCGCAGGCCTACCAGCCGCTGGTCGACTCGGTCGCCGCCGCCGACGACGCCCGCAGCGCCCGTGGCGGCAGCGCGGGTGCCACCATGCCCGGCGTGGTGTGGTTCGGCCTGATCATCGGCGGCCTGGTGACCATCGGCATGATCTTCGCCCTGCAGATCCGCCGCACCGCGCGCGAACTGATCCTGGCCGGGCTCTTCTCGGCCCTGTTTGCCTTCCTGCTCTTCCTGATCTGGGACTTCGACGCGCCCTACAGCCGAGGCATCTCGGCCAGCACGGATCCGTTCCGGGTTCTCTTCGACAACCTAGGGGGCTGATTCAGCCCGCGATGATCGACGCCAACTGGGTGAGGTTGTCGATCCGCCAGTCCGCCGCCTGGACGACGGTCGGGTCGTCGGCCCACCAATGGCCCCAGGGCCCGCGCCGGATGTGCGCCGCGCGCAGGCCCGCCGCCTTCGCCGGGTAGATGTCGTGTGCGGGGTGGTCACCGACGTACACGGTCCGCTCCGGCGCGGCCTGCGCGACCTCGGCGACGCGCGCGAAGAACGAGGGATCGGGCTTCGCCACGCCCCACTCCTCCGACATGACGACGAGGTCGGCGGGCAGGTCCAGGTCGCGCAGCAGCTCGCCCGCGCGGGGACTCTGGTTCCCGGCGACGACGACGCGGATCCCCTGTTTCCGCAACCCGCCCAGCGCGGGGCGCACATCGGGATAGAGGTCGGTCTCGCCCAGGTGCTCACCGCGTCCCGCGACCTCACGGGCGTGGTACGCGGCGGCGACGTCCATGTCCGGACTGAGCAGCCGCAGCGCGTCGGCATGGTCCTGCCCCCGTGTGACCACACCTCCCACGAGCGCGGAGACGGTGTGCCGGGGCACGCCGAGCCAGTCCGCCCAGGACGCCCAGTAGCGGTCATCTTTCGTGAGGGTCTCCCCCACGCCGAACACCACGGTCTCGATCATCATCGTCCGTAGCCTAGGACTCCGGCGCGCGGCCGTGGCCGTGCGCCGCGCAGGCCTCTCCGTGTGTTCGAGAGAGCAGCCGGCCCCTCGATAGCTCGTACGTCCGTAAACCGGGCTGCGCCGCGAGCCCGCGCGGCGCACTCTTGTGGCATGGCCTGGCAGACACCCATCATCGTCCACCCGCCCGCTTCCGACGGCGGACGGCGGGTCACCGTGCGGGGGCGGCCCGTCGGTGTCGCCCACGACGACCGGGAGCTGGTGGAGTTTCTGCGCCGCACGGGACTCGGCGACGCCGACATGGTGCTCGACGACCCGCATCTGGTGGAGTGGCGCGGCGGCGGGCCGCACGTGTGGGCCGCTACACCGCCGACGCCCTGATATCCCGTCACCGGGGCCGCGACACCCCGGCCCGTTCCCCTGTCCGGCCCACGTGGTTGCCCCGTTCGCGCGACAGCGATCGCGGCCGCCCGGGTCCCTGCCTAGCGTTTCGGGCATCGAGGTGCATTTCAGGTGCAAGCGGAAGAAGGTCCGCGGCTGCTCCTCGGGGACCCGGAGGAATCATCATGCGCGCGATACGCGTCGCCTCGGCCGCTCTGCTCGCCGCCACCGCCCTGACCCTCACCGCCCCCACCGCGGCCGTCGCGGACGACGGCGACACGAACAACAACAACAACAACACGTCGTTCGGCTTCCACGTCACCCCGTCGACGATCGCCGCGGGCGGCCAGGTCACGCTCAGCGTGGACGGCTGCGAAGGAGACACCACGGTCACCTCCGGGGTCTTCGACGACGCCCATATCCCCAAGGGCCGGCAATCGGTCAACGCCCAGGTCTTCCCTGACGCCAAACCGGGTGCGATGTACGAGGTGACCTTCGACTGCAAGGGCGAGAAGGGGACGACGGATCTCACCATCGCCACGGGGCGTCCCACACACCACCCGACCATGAACCCCACCACCCCCGTCCACCGGGGTGTGAAGGCCGGAGTCGGCGGCAGCTTCGGCGGTCTCGATCTGCACGAGATCGCTCTGGGCGGCGCCCTGATCGTGGGCACGCTCGGCACCGCGTACTACTGGACGCGCCGCCGCACGGGCGACGACAACTCCTGACCCTCCCACCGCACGGGCTGCCGCCCGGTCGCCGACCGATCTGGTCGGCGGCCGGGCGGCGGCGTGCGGCACACGCCCGACCGGCGCGGAAGGGGGACGCGCCGGTCAGGGAGGCGGAACGAACCGCACAGGAACGTGCCGCACAAGAACGTGCCGCACAAGAACGTGCCGCACAGGAACGTGCCGCACAAGAACGTGCCGTCAGATGCCGCGGCTCGCGTTCTCCGAACGGCGCCGCAGCCAGAACACACCGCCGCCGATCACCGCGGCAGCCACGAGGCCCCCGCCGATCGCCATGTCGGTGCTGGTCGCACCCGTGGTGGAGCTGCCGCCGAGACCGCCTCGGACACCGCCGTGGATGACGGTGAACGCGGCGGGCTTGGTCAGCGGGGGCTTGCTGCCGCAGTGCGCGGTGATGTTGTGCGCACCCGGAGTGGCGTGTTTGTGGATGATCGCGGTCGCGCTGCCACCAGACGCCGTCGGCGTCAGCTGCGCGTCCGGGAAGGCGTCCGACGTGATCTTGCTGCCGGGGGTCATGCAGGACTTGCCCTCGACGGTCACCGTCAGGTGCCCGCCCCTGGGGATCACGCTGGGCATGGCCACGATGTTCTTCGGGTCGTCCCAGGCCGAAGCGACCGGGGCGGCGAGCCCCAAGACCGTACCCGCGGTCACAGCGACCGCCAGAGCACGAGCGGTACGCATACGAGAAGTACGCATGTGAATCCTCCGCGGAAGACGCCCCGGGGAAACCGTCCCCGGTCGATCGGCGAGAACGCCTCCCAGACAGACCCTCAGATGCCTTGCACAGAGCCGCATTTCGGGAATCGGCCGTACTGGTGAGGCGACACGCCGAAGGGCGAAGGCGCAAGCCGATATTGCCGCAGGTCACGGACCGTCAGAAAATAAGTTTCCGGGTCGACTCGGATGGCGCACGCCCGGTATGGCCGCCACCCGTTCGCTCCCGCTCTGTCGCTCACCGCGCGCGCCGCGCTTAGCGTTCTCGTACGCGCAACGGACGCGGTTCGAAAGCCGCGTTGAGAGGGGATCAGAGAATGCCTTCGTCCCAGCCGGCCGAAGAGGAGCAAAGGCAGAGTAAGCGCGCGCCCTGGGGCGTGATGGCGCTTGTTCTGCTGACCGGCCTCGCGCTGATCCGGAATGGCTCAGGGGAATTCGACGTGGGGCCGCCGCAGCCCGCTTCGGCCGCCGCGGCGGACCAGGCACCCGACAAGGCCGTGAAGGGCGTCGCACCGCTGACGTTCTCGCCCGCCGACCGGATCCAGATCAAGGGGATCCGGGTGGACGCGCCGGTCATGCCTGTGGGGCTCGACATGGAGGGGTGGGTCGACGCGCCGCCGCCGCAGGACCCGAACCTGGCCGGCTGGTTCACCGGTGCGGTGTCGCCGGGCGAGAAGGGCACAGCCGTGATCGTCGGCCATGTCGACAACCAGCAGGGGCCCGCCGTCTTCTACGGCCTTGGTTCGCTGAAGAAGGGAAATCGCGTCGAGGTACTGCGCAGCGACCGCAAGACCGCGGTCTTCGAGATCTACGGCATCGACGTGTTCGAGAAGAACAATTTCCCCGGAGATCGCGTCTACGGCGACAAGGGAGCCCCGGAACTCCGGGTCATCACCTGTGGCGGCGGATTCTCCAAACAGGCCGGATACAACGGGAACGTCGTCGTTTTCGCCCGCCTTGTGGATGTGCGGGGCTGACGGCGATCTCGCCGGCAGCACACATCACAGGGCGGGCGAAAGCCCGGCCTACATCGAAAGCCCGGCCTACATCGAATGGCGGCTCGGCACCGTAATGCGGTAACCCGAGTCGATGAGTTCCGGAAGGTACGTCCGCAGGGCTTCGACGCTCTGGGAGCGGTCGCCGCCCGCGTCGTGCGAAAGCACCACGACTCCGGGACCCGCGCCTCTGCGCACGCGCCGGACGATCGTGGCGGTGCCCGGCTCGGTCCAGTCCAGGGTGTCGACCGTCCAGGCGAGCGGCTCCATGCCCAGGTCGGCGCCCAGCTGGAAGGCGTTGCGGTTCCAGGCCCCGTAGGGGGCGCGGAACCAGGCGGGGGGTTCGCCGACGGCGTCGTCGACGACCTCGCAGGTGCGCTCGATCTCCTCGCGCATCGCGCTCCTGTTCATCTTCGGCAGGAGCGGATGGGTCCAGGTGTGGTTGCCGATCAGATGCCCGTCGTCGGCCATCTCGCGCAGCAGGTCCTTGTTGTCGACCGCCATCTCCCCGCACACGAAGAACATGGCGCGGACGTCGTACCGGCGCAGGGTGCGCAGGATGCCCGGGGTGTAGCGGGGGTCGGGCCCGTCGTCGAAGGTCAGCACCATGCTGCGGTCCTTCGTGTCCATGCGCAGGATCGGCGCACGACGTACGCGCGGCAGGGCGCGGGCGGCGTGCGGCGGCCCGTAGCCGGCGATGGGCTGGAGGCGGTATGCGGACGGTTTGAGGGCGCGCGCGGCGGGCGGTCCGCCGGCCGCCGCCCCGCCGGTGGCCTTGGGTCCTGGCGTGCCGGGCCGTTCCGTGCCCACGCAGCCGGCGGTGGCGGCCAGACCGAGGACAGCGGCGCCGCGCAACAATGCGCGGCGCCCTGGAGACATTTGATACTTTTTCATGACTAATCCGTCGCATGGCGGAAGTCCCGCGCGGACCAGCAACACCATGGCGGGCCGCGATTGCACCCGATCCGACCAGCGGCGACGGCTCCAGGGCCGGGTGGGTAACCTCTGCGCTGTGACCGAAGACCACTCTCACCAGTTCGAACGCGGTACCGACGGCCCGAAGGTGATCGTCGTCGGCGTCGACGGCTCGGACTCGTCGCTCCGGGCCGCCGCGTACGCCGGAGGCCTCGCCCGGCGGCAGCGCGCTCTGCTCGCCGTCGTCTACGTCCAGCCGGTGATGGCCGCCGGTGCCGCGCTCGGCGCCCCCGTCGCCGAGACGACCGACGAGATCGCCGAGGGCCTGATCGCCGAGATCCGGGCGGCGACCGAGCGGGTGAAGGGGATATTCGACGTGCGCTGGGAGTTCCACACCTTCCGCGGCGACCCCTACGGCGGTCTGGTCAAGGCGGCGGACGACCTCAAGGCCGATGCCGTGGTCGTCGGCGCCTCCGAGCAGGCCGGGCACCGGATCGTCGGATCGGTCGCGGTACGTCTGGTCAAGGCGGGCCGCTGGCCCGTCACCGTCGTGCCGTAGCCGTAGCCGTAGCCGTAGCCGTAGCCGTCGCCCGCCAGAGTGCTGAACCCTCACATATGTGAGGGGAGAGGTGTGGCGTCTATCGTCGTGCGCCCGCCTGCGCCATCATGATCCGCCATCAGCCCATGGCCGTCTGCGAAGAGGTGGAGCTCATGGCGGGACTCCGTATGGGGCAGGGCGTGCTGCGCCGCAAGCCCATCGAACACATCGAAGAGACCGAGTCGGGAGCGGCCGGCGGCCTCTCCCGGTCGCTCGGTCTGTGGCAGCTCACGGCGATCGGCGTCGGCGGCATCATCGGCGCGGGGATCTTCACCCTCGCCGGAACGGTCGCCAACGGCACGGCCGGACCCGCCGTCCTCATCTCCTTCCTCATCGCCGGCATCGCGAGCGCGGCAGCCGCCTTCTCGTACGCCGAGTTCGCGGGCCTCATCCCGAAGGCCGGATCGGCTTACACGTACGGCTATGTGGTGCTCGGCGAACTCGCCGGCTGGTTCATCGGCTGGGACCTGCTCCTGGAGTACACCGCGATCGTGGCGGTGGTCGCGATCGGCATCTCCGGCTACTTCAACTTCCTGCTCAACGACATGGGCGCCGAGCTCCCCAACTGGATGCTGGGCGCGCCGGGGACGGGCGACGGTCACAAGGTCGACCTGTTCGCGGCGGTCCTGTGCCTGCTCATCGCGTATCTGCTGACCCTCGGCATCAAGAACGCGGCGCGGTTCGAGATGGTCGTCGTGATCCTGAAGGTCATCGTCGTGATCGTGGTGATCGCGGTCGGGTTCTTCCACATCAACACCGACAACTACAGCCCGTTCTTCCCCTTCGGGGTCAGCGGTGCGTTCACCGGTGCGGCCACAGTGTTTTTTGCCGTGTTCGGTTACGACGCCATGAGTACGGCCGCCGAGGAGTCCAAGGACGCCCAGCGCCACATGCCCAAGGCGATCCTCTACTCCCTCGCCATCTCGATGGTGCTGTACGTACTCGCGTGCCTCGTCCTCACCGGCATGCAGAGCTACAAGGACATCGACCCGGAGAGCGGGTTCTCCACCGCCTTCAAGTCCGTGGGGCTCGGTGGTCTCGCCGATGTCATCGCGGTCGGCGCGATCATCGGCATCCTCACCGTGATGTTCACGTTCATGCTCGGCGTGACCCGCGTGTGGTTCAGCATGTCGCGCGACGGGCTGCTGCCGAAGTGGTTCGCCAAGACGCACAAGACCCGGCATGTGCCGACGCGCGTGACCTGGATCGTCGGGTTCGCGTCGGCCGCCATCGCCGGGTTCCTGCCGATCGGCGAGGCGGCCGAGCTGACCAACATCGGCATCCTGCTGGCGTTCGTCGTGGTGTGCGTCGCGGTGATCGTGCTGCGCTACAGGCAGCCCGATCTGCCGCGGACGTTCCGCTGCCCCGGAATGCCGGTGGTGCCGGCGATCGGGGTCGTCTTCTCCATCTGGCTGATCA
Source organism: Streptomyces sp. MZ04 (assembly GCF_004684775.1). Lineage (GTDB taxonomy): Bacteria > Actinomycetota > Actinomycetes > Streptomycetales > Streptomycetaceae > Streptomyces. The sequence goes on along the minus strand of NZ_SRIC01000207.1, from coordinate 7,728 downwards.
CGTTCCTGCAGTGGCAGACCTGGGTGCGGTTCGCCGTGTGGTTCGTCGTCGGCCTCGTCGTGTACTTCGGGTACTCGTACCGGAAGTCGGAGCTCGCCAAGGCCGACGTGCAGGACAAGACGCTGCCCTAGCGGCTCAGGCGCTCTTCTCGATCGAGCGCGCGAACTCCTTGGCCATCTGGTCCAGGCCCTTGTTCTTCCACTCCGCCCAGAACGGCTTCCACTCGCTCAGCTTCTTGCGGCCGCTGACGATGTCGTTGACGAGGTCCGTGGCCTCGGTCTGCATACGGCCGTAGTGCTGCGTGTACGCGTCGGAGTAGTGGCCGACCACTGGGTTCTGGATGGCGGTCTCCAGGAGCTTCTTCTCGACGGCGTAGACGTCCTTGACGTCCTGGGCGCGCTCATCGCCGGGGAAGCTCGACGCGATGATCGCGAACGGCGAGGTCGTCGACGTCTGCAGCCCGCTGAAGAGGCCCTCGACCTGCTGCTTGCCCTGCTTGGTGCGGGTGGGGAAGCCGTTCTTGTCGTACGTGAAGTCCTCGCCCTCGGTGCCGTATTCGAGGAACTCGCGCTCCTTGCTGCCGAAGGGCGCCGCCAGGTAGTTCAGGACGTCGAGCAGCATGCGCACCCGCTTCTCGTCGCCCTTCTTGACGGCGGTGTAGCCGATGGTGCCCAGGTGGTAGTGATGGTGGGGCTTCCGGCCGCCCGCGGCGAAGGGGATCAGGATCTCGGCGGCAAGCTCGGGGTCCTGGACGCGGGTTTCCTTGCGGGCGTTGAAGGGGTTCGCGAAGACGCAGGCGCCGATCGAGCCCTGCGCCATCTTGATGTACGCGTCGGCCATCTTCGGGTTACCCGGGTAGAACACCCCGGCCTTCTTCAGCTTCAGAACGAAGTTGAGGGCTTCCAGGTACTCGTCGGTGTCCTGGAACCAGGTGAGCGAACCGTCCTTGTTCTGGCGCCACTTGTTGGGGGCGCCGAAACACTGGCTCATCACGCTGGCCGTGTTGACGTAGATCGGTTCAAGGGCCCAGGTCTTCCCGCCGGTGACCTCCTTGCACTTGGCGAGGAACTCGTCCGGGCTGCTCGCCTGGATGCCGTCCGCCTTCGCCCAGACCTTCGGGTTGCCGCCGTAGACCTGGCCGAACGCGGGGTACGGGACGGGCGCGCCCCAGATCTTGCCGTTCACCACGGCCGTCTTCCAGTGCGCGGGCGTCATCGCGGCGAGGTTCGGATACCTCTTCACCGCGTCGCCCGAGACGTACTCGGTGATGTCAGCGCACTTGGCCTCGAGGAGTTCGGCGATGTGCTGGATGCCCTGGTTGGGCGGGATCCACAGCAGGTCGGGCAGGTCGCCGCCCGCGACGACCGCGGAGAACTTCTCCTCGTAGCCGGGGTCGGTGCCCAGGATCGCGGTCAGGTCGACGCCGAGTTCCTTGTCCAGCTTCTTCCAGTAGGCGTTGGAGCCCTTGGGGGTCGGCGGCTGTGTCCAGATCTCCGTGAGCATCGTGATCTTCGAGCCGTCGCCCGGGGTCTTGGCGACGCTCTGCACCAGCTCCTTGGGGTACGACAGGAATCCCGCCGAGAGTCCCTTCGCGTTCGGCGCCAGGTCGGGACTGATACCGGCGAAGGGAACGTACGAAGGCAGCTTCACCTTCGACGATGCCGCCTCGCCCGACTTCTTCGTCGACGAGCCGCAGGCCGTCAGCGAGGTGGCGGCCGCGCCGGCGGCGACGGCGGTGGAGAGGCTGAGGAAGGTGCGTCGGGACATGCCTGTCATGGGAATCTCCGCGAAGGGTGTCAGGGTCTGGAAGGGACGGGGGGGGGTTCAGCCCTTGATGGCGCCGGTGAGCACGCCCTTGGTGAAGTACTTCTGCAGGAACGGGAAGAGCAGCAGGATCGGGATGAGCGCGATCATGACGACGGCCATGGAGATCGACTGCTGGGGCGGCATGTTCGTGACGCCCAGCTGGTCGCCCGTGATGGACTTGCCCTGGACGACGTAGGTGCGCAGGACCAGTTGGATGGGCCACTTGCCCGAGTCGTTGAGGTAGAGCATCGCGTTGAAGAAGGCGTTCCAGTACGTCACCGCGTAGAAGAGGCCGACGACGGCGACGACGCCTTTGGAGAGCGGGAGCACGATGCGGGTCAGGATCCGCCAGTCGCCCGCGCCGTCGATCCGCGCCGCCTGGTAGAGCTCCTCGGGGATGTTCATGAAGAACGCGCGCAGGACGACCAGATTGAACGCGTTGATCATGACGGGGAGGATCAACGACCAGTAGGAGTCCAGGAGTCCGAGCTCCTTGACCACGACGTACATCGGGACCATGCCCGGCACGAAGAGCAGCGTGAACAGGACCATCAGGAGGATCGGCTTGCTGCCGGGGACGCCGCGCTTGCTGAGGGCGTAGGCGAGGGCGATCGTCGTCAGGAGCGAGAGGGCCGTGCCGACCAGCGTGATCAGGACGCTGACGACGACGGCGCGCGAGACGATGCCGCCGGAGAGGATCGTGCGGTACGCGTCCAGGGTCGGCTCCGTGGGGAAGAGGACGAAGCCGCCCGCCTCGGTTATCTCCTTGCGGGAGGCCAGGCTGGTGGAGAGGACCGTGACGAACGGCAGGATCATCACGGCGCACAGGACGGTGATGACGACGGCCTTGGCGGTCGAGCCGATCTTCGTCGGCGGCTCTTCCCAGGCGGGCCGCTCCTCGCGGGCCGCGCGGGTGCGCAGGGGGGATCCGAAGCTGCTCATTTGCTGTACACCCCGTGCTCTCCGAAGGCGTGGGCGACCTTGTTGGCGCCGTAGATCATCAGGGCTCCGACGACTCCCTTGACCAGGCCGGCGGCGGCGCCGACGCCCCAGTCGCCGTAGACGACGCCGTGGTAGTAGATGTACGTGTCGAGGACTTCAGAGGCGCGGGCGCCGACCGCGTCGCGCTGGAGCAGGAACTGCTCGAAGCCGACGGACAGCACGTCGCCGAGGCGGAGCACGAGCAGCATGATCGTGACGCCGCGCACCGCGGGCAGGGTCACGTGCCACATACGGCGCCAGCGTCCGGCGCCGTCGACGGCCGCCGACTCGTACAGGGACTGGTCGACGCTCGCGAGCGCCGCCAGGTAAATGATCATGCCCCAGCCGATGTCCTTCCAGATCACCTGCCCGGTGATGAGGAGCGGGAAGGTGCCGGGGTCGGTCATCACGTCCAGGGCCGACATGCCGTGGTCACGCAGGTAGTTGCTCAACAGGCCCGCGCCGCCGAGGACTTGCTGGAAGAGCGCGACGACGAGCACCCAGGAGATGAAGTGCGGCAGATACACGACGCTCTGCACGAACTTCTTGATGCGCGGGCTGACCAGGCTGTTGATCAGCAGGGCGAGGGCCAGCGGCGCCGGGAAGAAGAAGATCAGCTGGAGCGCGGCGAAGGCCAGGGTGTTGCGCACCGCCTCCCAGAACGCGGGGTCGGCGAAGAGCTCCTGGAAGTTGGCGAGGCCGACCAGCGGGCTTTCCTTGAAGCCGATGAAGGGCTGGTAGTCCTGGAAGGCGACGATGTTGCCGAACATCGGCACGTAGAAGAAGACCAGGAAGAAGAGCAGGCCCGGGGCCATCAGGGCGAGCATCACCCAGTTGTTCCGCAGGCGGACGCGGAGCGGGACGCGACGGTGGCGCTGCGGGCCCTGTGTTTTCGCGACGGACGCGGGTGGTGGCGACGCGGCCTTGGGCCTGCGCTTCGTTGCTGGGGATGTCACACGTACTCCCTGGCCTGACGGCACGACGGAATAGGGAAGTCGGCATCCGGCTAATTAGGAAGCCAACTTGCCGAATGAGAGCCACATCATCGAAGCGCGGCTCCCGTCCGTCAACCACCTGTCAGTCCTGGAGAGTTGGACTTTTCCGCGCGGCGTGATCGATGTGTTCCAGTGCGAGACGAGCTGCCCCGATTGCGGTCGATTCCTCGCCGAGTACGGAAGTTTGCACCGTCGGCGCGTACGGCGAGAGCGCGCCGAGCCGCTCCGCGAACGGCTCGCTGAGCAGGGCGCCCGCACGGGAGATGCCGCCGCCGAGCACCACGGACTGCGGGTCGAGGACGGCGACATGGCGGGCCAGGCTGTCGGCGAGCGCCTCGGCGAAGGCGCGCAGCGTGTAGCGGGCGCCGCCGTCACCGGCCGCCGCGGCGGTCACCACCGCCCGTGCCGCGTTCTCGCGGGTGGGCCGGTCCGCGCCCTCGTGGCCCGCGAACCAGTCGAGAAGCCGCTGGTAGCAGTTCCCCCAGCCGTCCCCGGCGACCATCTCGCCCGCCGCGCCGTGGTGTCCGCGGTGCAGCTCGCCGCGCAGCCACAGGCCGATGCCCAGGCGGTTGCCGACGTACAGGTACACGCAGTCGCGGGCGCCGACCGACACTCCCCCGGTGCACTCGGCGAGGGTCGCGAGCTGGATGTCGTTGCCCACCACGACGGGGCCGTGGCTGTCGTCGGCGAGCTCGCGGGTCAGGTCGCGGCCCGTCCAGTCCGGCAGCGAGTCGCTCTCCACCACCCGTCCCGCCGCGTCCACCATGCCGCTGGTGCCTACGCCGGTGGCCAGCGGGCGCACGCCTGCCGCCGCCGGCTGGGCCAGACAGCCCGCGATCGCCTCGCGGACGGCGTCCAGGCGCCGGGGCCCCGGCAGTTCGGGCGTGACGGCGACGCGCTGGGTGGCCACGGTGCGGCCGAGCAGGTCGGCGGCGTGCACCAGGATCTTGTGCGCGCCGATGTCCACGCCGAGCACATGGGCGGCCTCGGCCCGGAAGCGGAATCTGCGGGCGGGCCTGCCCACGCTTCCGCTGCCTGGCCTGAGCTCCACCAGGCGGCCCTCGCGAAGGAGCTGGGCCGTGAGGTCCTGCGCCGTGGGCCGCGAGACGCCGATCAGCGCGGCGAGTTCGGGCACGGTGATGTCGTCGCGCTCGCGCAGCACGCGCAGGGCGGCCGCCGCGTTGAGGCGGCGCAGCAGCGACGGGTCTCCACTCATGGGTTCCCCCTTCATGGACTCCCCCGGCTGCTTCATGGACTCCCCCGCCTGGGCTCCCCGATTCAAGGCGTCCCCCTTGACATCGCGATCGGTTGATCTCCAGTGTGACCCGGAGCGATTGAGAAACTTACCTAATAAACAGCGCCCTTGGGGGAGCACAGATGGGTGAGACTGGTCATCCGGAGCTGGCATGCGGGATCGGCTCCTGGGACAGCGACGTCTACGGCAACCACCGGCTTCTCGTACGCGCGGACGCCACCGACACGACAGCGCCCGCCGTCGCGGCCGAACTCCCGTGGCGGCGCCAGGATCCGGACCCCGCGTCCGTCGACGTGATCGTCGTGGGCCCGTCCGGCGAGCGCGTCCGCAACACGGTGGCCCTGGAGGTGACCGACGAGGCGGGGCGCATCGCCTTCGAGCCGGTGGACGGCCCCGGCACCTACGCCGTGCACTATCTCCCGTACGCGCACACGGGCAAGCCCTACTACCCGCAGGCCGACTACCGCCGGCCGACCAGGACCGCCGACCCCGGCTGGGTCCACCGCTGCGGGCTGCACGACGCCGCCGGGTGGGAGAAGCTGCCGCGCGCCGAGGCCTTCGGGTACGAGGCGGCGAGCGCGGTCGACTCGTTCGCACCGCTGGGCTTCGCGGCGACGGCGGAAGAGCGCGCTCGCCTCCAACAGGCGTACGCCGCCGAGCGGTTCCTCCTCTTCGGCGAGGACCGGACACATCCACTCGGCCGCTACCACCGGCTGCCGGCGCGCTGGGCGCTGGCCACTCCCTTCGCACCGCACGCGGTCACGGCCGACCGCGGGGAGTTCCACGCGGTGCAGGTGGGCGTGTACGCGCTCGGGGACCTGACGGACGTCTGCGCCGAGATCCGCGGGCTGCCCTTCGCCGTGCGGTGCCTCAGCACGGGCGGCACCGACGCGCGGGGCCGGTCCTTCGAGCGGCCCTTCGGTCTCGACGCGGGGCGGGCGGGCGCGCTGTGGTTCGGCGTGGAGGTGCCCGAGGAGGCCGAACCGGGCCTGTACGAGGGCGAGATCGCCGTCCGCGCGTCCGGCGTCCCGGAGTGTGCGCTGCCGGAGCGGATCCTGCCGCTGCGGCTCACCGTCGGCGAGGACGTCGTCGCCGACGGCGGTGCCGGGGAGCCGTGGCGGCTCGCGCGGCTCGGCTGGCTGGACTCGGCGTGCGCGCAGGACGACGAGGTGGTGGCGCCGTTCGCCCCCGTCGAGATCGACGGACAGCGCCTGTCGATCCTCGGCCGCACGGTCGAGCTGGGACCGGACGGACTCCCCCGGCGGATCGCCTCCACCTTCACGCCGTCGGTCACGCGCACGGACGGACCGGCGCGTGAGCTGCTCGCCGCGCCGGTCACGCTGGACCTGGGCCGCCCCCTCGAACGCGAGCCGCTGACCCTGGACCGGGCCGGTCCGGCACGGGGCCGCTGGTCCACGCGGGCGACTGGACGGGACGTACTCCTGTCCGTCCAGGGCGAGTTGGAGGCGGATGGCTTTCTCGTCGTGCGCGCCACGGTCGAGGCGACCGCCGACACCGAGCTGGACGTGACGCTCGACGTGCCGGTTCGCGAGGAAGTCGCGCGGTACGCGATGGGGCTCGGCCTGACCGGCCGGGCGTGCCCGGAGACGTACGACTGGAACTGGAACACGCCCACCCGCAACCAGGACGCGTTCTGGCTCGGCGACCCGGCGGCGGGCCTCCAGCTCGGCCTGCGCGACGAGCACTACGCGCGGCCGCTCAACACCAACTACTACCGGGAGAAGCCCCTGCGCACGCCGCGTTCCTGGGCGGGCGACGGGATCGGCGACGGGATGGGCGGGGTGCGGCTGCGGACGGCGGACGGGGTCCGGCGGCTGACCGCCTTCAGCGGTCCGCTGGCGCTGCGCGCGGGCGAGAGCCGGTGCTTCGAGTTCCGGCTGCTCCTGACCCCGTTCAAGCCGCTGGAACCGGGCCGCCAGCTGTCCGAGCGCTACTTCCACGCGTACGCGTCGCCCGCGGAGATCGCCGAGTACGGCGCGAACGTCGCCAACCTCCACCACGCGACGCCGCCCAACCCGTACATCAACGATCCGCTGCTCGGCGCTGACGCGCTGCGGTCCTACGTGGCGGAGGCGCATCGGCTCGGGGTCCGGGTCAAGGTGTACGACACCGTGCGCGAACTGACGCGGCACACACCGGAGTTGCCGGTGCTCGCCGGGCTCGGGGACGAGATCTTCGCGCCGGGTCCTGGTGGTGGGCACGCGTGGCTGCGGGAGCATCTGGGCGGTGACTACGTCCCCGGGTGGGTGGCGCCCGACGTGGGCGATGTCGCGGTGGTCACCTCCGGTGACTCGCGCTGGCACAACTCCTATGTGTGCGGGATCGAGCGGCTGCGGCGGGTGGTGGGCGTGGACGGGCTCTACCTCGACGACGTGGCGTACGACCGGACGACGATGAAGCGGGTCCGCAAGGCGCTTGCCGCTTCCGGGGAAGCGGCGCCGGTCGTCGATCTGCACTCGTGCAACCAGTTCCGGGAGGCGGATGGGTTCGCCTCGAGCGCGAATCTGTACGCGGAGCTGCTGCCCTATGTGGACCGGCTGTGGCTGGGTGAGCTCTTCGACTACGAGGGGGTGGACGGCTCTGCCGGGGCCGACCCCGCGTACTGGCTCGTCGAGATCTCGGGGATTCCGTTCGGGCTGATGGGCGAGATGCTGGAGGGCGGGGGGAATC
>NZ_SRIC01000206.1 GCF_004684775.1 Streptomyces sp. MZ04 | reverse complement strand
GAGGCGGGAGGCCTTGTCGGCGGGGAGCTCGCCGATGGGCAGCCACGGGGTGGCGCCGATGAGGAAGCAGAGCTCGCTCTTGTAGATGTTGCCGATGCCCGCGAGATTGCGCTGGTCGAGCAGGGCTTCGCCGAGGGCGCGCTCCGGGGCGGCGAGGAGGTTGCGCAGGGCCTGTTCGGAGTCCCAGTCGGGGCCCAGGAGATCGGGGCCGAGGTGACCCACCACCTTGTGCTCGTCGGCGGTGCGGAGCAGTTCGAGTACGGGCAGCCGATAGCCGACGGCGGTGCGCTCGGCGGTGCCGATGATGGCCCGGATCTGGTGACCGGGGCCGCCGCTCCAGCGCTCGCCGGGTGCGTACACCCGCCAGGAGCCGTCCATGCGGAGGTGCGAGTGCAGGGTGAGACCGCCTTCGAAGCGGGTCAGGAGGTGCTTGCCGCGCGGGGTCACGTCCAGGACGGTGCGCCCGGTGAGGTCGACGGTCGCGAGCTTCGGCACGCGAAGGTCGGAGCGCGTGACGGCCTGCCCGGCGAGGGCGGTGTGCAGACGCCGGGCCGCCTGGTGGACGGAGTCTCCTTCGGGCATGGGTCAAGGGTGGCATGTGGGGGCGGCGGAGCTGGTGTCCGTGCGGGGTGGTTGCACGGCCGCTAAGCGCGTAGGCGCAGGCCCCGGGGTGTGGCGTGGAAGCCGGATCCTTCCAGGAGGGGGGCGAAGGGGGAGGTCAGGGCGGCTGCCCCGTTGATGCGCTCGACCGTGACCGTGCCCAGTGAGCCCGCTTTGGCCGCGCCGGCGAGCGCCTCCGTGGCCGGGCGCAGGCGGGGGTCCTCGCTGGGGGGCGTGTCGTCCGGGGTCGAGGGCCAGGCCAGCAGGGTCTTGCCGCCGCGCTCCATGTAGAGGGTCAGCTCGCCGTCGACCAGGACTACGAGGGAGCCTGCCTTACGGCCCGGTTTGTGGCCCGCGTCTGTGGGCGGCTCGGGCCAGGGCAGCGCGGCCCCGTAGGCGTTCGCCGGGTCGGCGGCGGCGAGGACGACCGCCTGGGATTCGGAGGCGCGCGGGGCGTAACCCATGGAGGAGGATGAACTGTCCGCGCGGTCGCGGGCGTTGGCCGTGGCGCGCAGCCGGTCCACCGCGCCGTCCATCGCGAACTGCGCGGCGCCGAGCCCCTCGACGACATAGCCGCGCCGCGCCTGCCCGCTGTCCTCGAAGGCCGACAGAACGCGGTACGTCGCCGAGAAGCCGCCCTCGACGCCTTCGGCCGCGACCGCGCCGCGGGTCACCACCCCGTGCCGGTCCAGGAGGGTGCGGGCCAGGGCGTGGGCGCGGAGGGTGGGGTCCGGTTCGCGGGCTGGGAGCAGCGACCAGCGGCCCGCGACGGTCGGCGGGCCCGTGCGGGACGCGGGGCGGGCGGCGGCCGTCAGCGTGCCGTAGCGCCCGCGCGGGATCGTGCGCTTGGCGCGGTGGGCCGTGGAACCCGCCGTGCGGCCTGAGCCGAGGAGCGCGCGCATCGGGGCGAGCGTGTCGTTCGTGAGCCGCCCGGACCAGGCCAGGTCCCAGATCGTGTCGGCCAGTTGGGGATCGGGGACGTCGGGGTGGGTGGTGGCGCGGACCTGGTCGGCGATCTGCCGGAAGAAGAGGCCGTAGCCCCCGGAGAGGGTGTTCAGGACGGATTCGTGGAGCGCGGTGAGCTCCAGGGGGTGCGGCGGCGGCAGGAGCAGGGGTGCGGCGTCGGCCAGGTACAGGGAGACCCAGCCGTCCTTGCCGGGCAGCGCGCCCGCCCCGGCCCACACCACCTCTCCGGTGGTGGTGAGTTCGTCGAGCATGGCCGGGCCGTACCCCGCGACCCGGGAGGGCAGGACGAGCTTCTCGAGCGCGGACGCGGGGACCGTCGCCCCCTGCAACTGCTCGACGGCACGCACCAGGCCGTCGACGCCGCGCAGTCCGTGACCGCTCAAGTGCTGCCACTGGGGCAGGAACTGGGCGAGCGCGGACGGCGGCACCGGCTCCAGTTCGTGCCGCAGAGCGGCCAGGGAGCGGCGGCGCAGTCGGCGCAGGACGGTTGCGTCGCACCACTCCTGGCCGATGCCCGCCGGATGGAACTCTCCTTGTACGACACGTCCGTTGGCGGTGAGCCGCTGCAACGCCCCCTCCGTGACCGCCGCGCCGAGGCCGAACCGGGCGGCGGCTGTCGCCGAGGTGAAGGGGCCGTGCGTGCGCGCGTATCGGGCGATGAGGTCGCCCAGGGGGTCCTTGACGGGCTCGGTGAACGCCTCGGGGACGCCGACCGGCAGCGCCGTGCCGAGCGCGTCGCGCAGCCGGCCCGCGTCCTCGATGGCCGCCCAGTGGTCGGCTCCGGCGATCCGGACGCGGATCGCGCGGCGGGCCGATGCCAGCTCCTCGGCCCACTCCGGCTCGGCCCCGCGCTCGGCCAACTCGGCGGCGGTGAGCGGCCCGAGGAGACGCAGCAGGTCGGCGACGCCTTCGGCGTCCTTGACGCGGCGGTCCTCTGTGCGCCACTGGAGCTCCTGCTCCAGCTCGGCCAACACCTCCGCGTCGAGCAGCTCCCGCAGCTCGGCCTGGCCGAGCAGCTCGGCGAGCAGCCGCGAGTCCAGGGACAGGGCCGCCGCGCGCCGCTCGGCGAGCGGCGAGTCGCCCTCGTACAGGAACTGCGCCACATATCCGAACAGCAGTGAGCGGGCGAACGGGGAGGGTTCGGGCGTGGTGACTTCCACGAGCCGGACCTTGCGGGACTCGATGTCGCCCATCAGCTCCGTGAGGCCCGGTACGTCGAAGACGTCCTGGAGGCATTCCCTGACCGCTTCGAGGACGATCGGGAACGACCCGAACTCGCTGGCCACCTGGAGCAGTTGCGCGGCACGCTGGCGCTGCTGCCACAGCGGGGTGCGCTTGCCGGGGCTGCGGCGCGGAAGGAGCAGCGCGCGGGCCGCGCACTCGCGGAAGCGGGAGGCGAACAGGGCCGATCCGCCCACCTGGTCGGTGACGAGCTGATTGACCTCGCCCTTGTCGAAGGCGACGTCACCGGCCCCTACGGGTGCCTGCTCGGCGTCGTACTCCAGATGCCCGCCGGAGGGCTCCTGGTCGAGCAGGTCGAGGCCCATCAGGTCGGCGTCCGGCAGGCGCAGGACGATGCCGTCGTCGGCGTGCATCACCTGGGCGTCCATGCCGTACCGCTCGCTGAGCCGGGAGCCGAGGGCGAGCGCCCAGGGCGCGTGCACCTGCGCGCCGAACGGGGAGTGCACGACGACCCGCCAGTCGCCCAGCTCGTCCCGGAACCGCTCGACCACGATCGTGCGGTCGTCCGGGATGTGGCCGCAGGCCTCACGCTGCTCGGCCAGGTACGTCTGGACGTTGTCGGCCGCCCAGTCGTCGAGCCCCGCGGCGAGCAGCCGCACGCGCGCGTCCTCGCGCGACAGCGAGCCGACCTCCCGGAGGAACGCGCCCACCGCACGGCCCAGTTCGAGCGGGCGGCCCAGCTGGTCACCCTTCCAGAAGGGGAGCCGGCCGGGGACGCCCGGGGCGGGGGAGACCAGGACGCGGTCGCGGGTGATGTCCTCGATGCGCCAGGAGCTGGTGCCGAGGGTGAACACGTCGCCGATACGGGATTCGTAGACCATCTCCTCGTCCAGCTCGCCGACCCGGCCGCCGCCCTTCTTGGGGTCGGCTCCGGCGAGGAAGACTCCGAAGAGGCCACGGTCGGGAATCGTGCCCCCGGAGGTGACCGCGAGGCGCTGCGCGCCCGGCCGTCCGGTGACGGTGCCCGCGACGCGGTCCCACACCACGCGCGGACGCAACTCCGCGAAGGCGTCCGACGGATACCGCCCCGCGAGCATGTCCAGGACGGCCGTGAACGCCGACTCCGGGAGCGAGGCGAAGGAGGCCGCACGGCGGACCAGGGCCAGCAGGTCGTCGACCTGCCAGGTGTCCAGGGCGACCGTCGCGACCAGCTGCTGCGCCAGGACGTCCAGGGGGTTGGCCGGGATGCGCAGCGACTCGATGGAGCCGGTCCGCATCCGCTCCGTGACCACGGCGGCCTGCACCAGGTCCCCTCGGTACTTGGGGAAGACGACGCCGGTGGAGACCGCGCCCACCTGGTGTCCGGCACGGCCGACGCGCTGCAGTCCGGAGGCGACGGAGGGCGGCGACTCGACCTGGACCACCAGGTCGACCGCGCCCATGTCGATGCCGAGCTCCAGGCTGGACGTGGCGACGACGGCCGGCAGACGGCCCGCCTTCAGGTCCTCCTCGACCTGGGCGCGCTGCTCCTTGGACACCGAACCGTGGTGGGCACGGGCGAGGACCGGAGGGGCGCCCTTGGCCGCGCCGGACTCGGCCATCAGCTCGGCGGGGGAGTGGTCCTCGGGGAGCGTCTCGCCCGTCGCACGTTCGTACGCGATCTCGTTGAGCCGGTTGCACAGGCGCTCCGCGAGGCGGCGGGAGTTGGCGAAGACGATCGTCGAGCGATGTGCCTGGACGAGGTCGGTGATGCGCTCCTCGACATGCGGCCAGATCGAGGGCCGCTCGGCGGCCTGGTCCGAGTCTGCGACCGGGGATCCGCCCAGCTCCCCGAGATCCTCGACCGGCACGACCACGGAGAGGTCGAACTCCTTGCCGGACGGCGGCTGGACGATCTCCACCCTGCGTTGCGGGGACAGATAGCGCGCCACCTCGTCCACCGGACGGACCGTCGCCGACAGGCCGATGCGGCGGGCGGGCCTGGGCAGCAGCTCGTCCAGCCGCTCCAGGGAGAGCGCGAGGTGCGCTCCGCGCTTGGTGCCCGCGACCGCGTGGACCTCGTCCAAGATCACCGTCTCGATGCCCGTCAGCGCGTCCCGCGCGGCGGACGTGAGCATCAGGAAGAGCGACTCGGGTGTGGTGATCAGGATGTCCGGCGGGCGCGTGGACAGCGCGCGGCGCTCGGCGGGCGGGGTGTCGCCCGAGCGGATGCCGACCCGCACCTCGGGCTCGGGCAGGCCCAGGCGCACCGACTCTTGCCGGATACCGGTCAGCGGGCTGCGCAGATTGCGCTCCACATCGACCGCGAGGGCCTTCAGCGGTGACACGTACAGCACGCGGCAGCGCTTCTTCGGGTCGGCGGGCGGCGGGGTCGACGCCAGCTGGTCGAGGGCGGCGAGGAACGCGGCCAGCGTCTTGCCGGATCCGGTCGGCGCGACCACCAGCACGTCCGAGCCCTCTCCGATGGCCCGCCACGCCCCGGCCTGCGCGGACGTGGGCGCGGAGAAGGCCCCCGTGAACCAGCCGCTGGTAGCGGGGGAGAACCCATCGAGGGCGCTGTGGGTACTGGATGCGGACCTGACCATGACCCCATCGTGCACCCCGCCACTGACAACGGCGCCGACCTGCGGAAAAGGGCTTACAAAAGGGCTTGCGCGGCTGTCGCAGAATGGGAGTCATGGCAGCTTCGGCGGAGCAGGCACGGCACTGGCGGTACGCGGAGCTGCCCGGGGTCGATCTGCTGCGGGCCCGCTATGTCCGCAAGACCTTCGTGCGGCACACCCACGAGCACTTCGTGATCGCCGCGATCGCCGAGGGCGTCGACGTCTTCCACCACGGCGGCGCCGACCAGCACGCGGGGCCGGGGACCCTCGCCCTGATCAACCCGGACACCATGCACACGGGCCGGGCCGGTGTGCCCGAGGGCTGGCGGTACGGCGCGGTCTATCCCTCGCCGGAGCTGGTCGCCGAGATCGCCGGGGAGACGACGGCCATCCGGGGCGCGCCCGGCTTCATCCGCCCTGTGCTCGACGATCCATACACCGTCGCTCTCGTGCACCGAGTGCTCCGCGCGGCGGAGGAGGGCAACGCGCTCGCCGCCGACACCCTGCTGCGGGTGGCCGTGACGCGGCTGCTCCGGCTGAACGGCGGCCGTCTGCCGCAGCGCGCCGTGCGGACGGCCGGGGCCAGGACAGCGGCACGCGCGCGTGCCGTCCTGGAGGAGCGTCTGGTCGACCCGCCGAGCCTGGAGCGGCTCGCCACCGACCTCGGAGCCGGCCCCTTCGCCCTGCTGCGGGCCTTCCGTGACGTGTACGGCATGCCGCCGCACGCGTGGCTCACGGACGCGCGCGTCAGGCGTGCACGTGCCCTCCTGGACGCGGGAACGGCACCCGCCGAAGCGGCCGTCGCGGTGGGGTTCACCGACCAGCCGCACCTCAACCGGCACTTCACCCGGATCGTCGGGGTGCCGCCGGGGGCGTACCAGCGGGAGCGCAAGAACGTACAAGACCCGGAATCGGCCATCCCCGTAGCGTCCGGGACGTGGCAGAACAGATAACCCCTGCGGACATCCGCGCCAAGGGACCAGCGGACGCAGCGGCAGGCAGACCAGCAGACCAACCGGCAGGCGAACCAGCACCGGAGAAGCCGGACTCCGCGGTCGTCCGCGACGCCCTCGGTGTCGGCGTCGCCGTCGGACTCTCCGGCTTCGCCTTCGGCGTCACCTCGGCCGGCAGCGGCCTCACCGTGCTGCAGACCTGCGCGCTCAGCCTGCTGGTCTTCACCGGGGCCTCGCAGTTCGCGCTGGTCGGTGCGCTCGCGGGCGGCGGGAACCCCTTCACGGCCGCCGCGGGGGCCTTCTTCCTGGGCGTACGCAACGCCTTCTACGGACTGCGTCTTTCCCAGCTGCTCGCCCTCCCGCGCGTGCTGCGGCCCTTCGCCGCCCACTGGGTGATCGACGAGACCACGGCCGTCTCCCTGGCGCAGCCCACGCGGCGCGCGGCCCGCATCGGCTTCACGGTGACGGGGCTCAGCCTCTACGTGCTCTGGAACCTCACCACGCTCCTCGGCGCCCTCGGTGCCGAAGCCATCGGGGACACCGACGCGTGGGGGCTCGACGCCGCGGGACCCGCGGTCTTCCTGGCACTGCTCGCGCCGATGCTGCGGACGACTACGGAGCGCGCCGTCGGGGCCGTAGCGGTCGTCCTCGGGCTCGGGCTGCTGCCCGTGCTGCCCGCCGGCGTTCCTGTCCTCGTGGCCGCTCTCGCGGTCCCGGCCGTCCTCTACGTAGAGGGACGCAAGGCCCGTGAAAGCCACCGGGCTCATGACAACGAGGCGGGGGAGGACCGTTGAACATCTGGATCGCCATCGGCGTGACCTTCGTCGGCTGCTACCTCGTCAAGCTCGCGGGGCTGCTCGTGCCCGCCGGCGCCCTGGAGCGGCCGCTGGTCAGGCGCATGGCCGCCCTGCTGCCCGTGGCCCTGCTGGCGGCGCTCACGGCCCAGCAGGCCTTCGCGGACGGCCGGGTGCTGGTCCTGGACGCCAAGGCGGCAGGGCTCGCGGCGGCGGCCGTGGCGCTGCTGCTGCGCGCGCCGTTCCTGGTCGTCATCGCGGCCGCCGTGGCCGTCACGGCGGGGCTGCGGGCGCTGACGGGCTGACCACCGAGGCCGTCGGGACGGTTCAAAGGTCCCGTGGGTAATGTGACGCGTCACATCGGCGGCCCCTGGAGAGGAGAGACCGTGGCGCTGTCCTCCGAAGCCCGGTCCCTCGCGGCGCGATGCGAGCCCCGGGTCAACGAACTGGCCCGCCGGATGGCCCGCGCGTCGTTCGAGGAGCTGCCGGGCTATGCCGAGCTCCCGGACGACGTGAAGGACCTGGAGATAGCCGCGACCGCCCGCCACGGTGTGCGTCTCTTCCTGCACCGCGTCAACGATCGGCCCGGCAGCCACCGGGTCTTCCGGGAGCGGGCCGCGCAGCGCGCCGAGGAGGGCATGCCGCTGCACCTGCTGCTGCGTACGCACGCCCTGGGCGTCTACGTCCTGTGGCAGGCGCTGCGCGACGTGGCGCGTCCCGGCGAGGGAGCCGCCCTGGTCGAACTCGTGGACGTGCTCCTGCAGTCGCACCCGGCCATCGTCGGGGCCGTGGCCGAGACCTACCTGGACGAGCGCTCGGCCCTGGAGGCCGAGCAGCGCGCCCAGCGGAGTTCCCTGGTGCGTCGCCTGCTCGACGGGATGGTGCCGCCCGGCCATGTGCTCCTCGAGCAGCTGCGCCTCGCGGGGCCCCTGCTGGTCCTCGCGGTCGGCTTCGACGCGGCGCCCAAGGAGGGACCCGTCGCGGCACGGCGGCGGCTGCGGCGCGTGCAGACGGCCCTGGACCACGCCTTCGAGACGGAGGTGCTCGCGCTGCTCGACGCCGACGGCGGCCGGGTCGTCGTCCCCAGGGAATGCCTGCCCCCGGAGGATCTGCCGCGCCGCCTGAGCAAGGCCTGTGAGCTTCCGGTGCGGGTGGCGGCGGTGGACGCGGCGGGGCCCGAAGCCGTGACCGTCGCGGCCCGAACCGCGACGGAGATACTGCGCATCACGCGCGCGTGCGGGATGCCCCCGGGACTGCACCGCATGGACGACGTCCTGCTCGAGTACCACCTCTCCCGCCGCAACGAGAGCAGCCACCTCATCTCCGCGCTGCTCGACCCGGTCGCCGACCGCCCCGAGCTCATGGAGACGCTGCGGGTCCACCTCGCCCATCAGCAGGAGCGCAGGGCCACCGCCGCCGCCCTCGGCCTGCACCCCAACACCGTCGACAACCGGCTCGCGAAGATCGGCGAACGGACGGGCATCGACCTGTCGGCACCGCGCGGCACGGCCCTGGCCATCGCCGCGCTGCTGCTGCGTGAGGCCGAGAGCGTCCCGTCAGCCGATGGACCGCCCGTACGCCCGTAGCGTGCGCAGCGCATCGATGGTGACCATGGGACGTGCCTCCAAGGCGGTGCCCGGCGCCCACTGGCGCCAGCGGATGGGCCAGCCGCCGTCGTCCTGCTGCTCCTGCTCGAGGTGGACCAGGGCGAGCTCCATCTCCTCGTCCGTGAACCACGCGCGCGCGAGCGACTCGGGCACCTTCGCGTAGTCGTACGCGAAGTGGTGCTCACCCGGTGCGTAGCCCGGAGCGACCGGGTACGCGTCGAGCCGCTCGGGGTCGAGCGCCACCAGGCGCTGCTCCCGGGCGAGCCTGCCGAGCCGGTCGGCGGCCGCCTCCGCGCGCGGGCGGTCCGGTGCCCCGTCCAGGAAGGCGACGGCCGCCTGGATCTCGTACGGATGTGACTTCTCGAGCGACTCGACGGCGGCCCAGCAGAAGTCGGTCGCCCGGAACAGCCAGGCGTGCCACACCTCGTTGCGGTGCAGCAGGCCCACCACGGGACCGGTGGCGAGGAGCTCGCTCGGCGGGTCGTCCACGATGGGCACGAACGGCGCGCACGGATAGCCGCGCTGGCTGGGATGGACCGCCGGAAGGGCGCCGTCCGGCGTGGACACCGAGGTCAGATAGCGGCACACGCGCTCCACGCGCTGCCCGCCGCAGCGCCGGATCGAGTCGAGGACGCGCAGCGCGTGCCCGGTGTGCAGGGGCTGGCTGACGGGGCCGCGCAGATCGGGCTCGAGCGCGTGGCCGTACCCGCCGTCCTCGTTGCCGTAGGCGGCCAGGGCGGTCTCGACGGCGTCGGCGAGCGGGTCGGCCCCGCCCGAGCCGCTCAGGAAGTGGTAGGCGAACCGCCGCTGCTCCAGTACGCGCGCGGTGAGCCAGACGAAGTGCTCGGCGCGTGCGACCGGTGAGGGCGCGGCGGGCGGGGAAGCTCCGGTTTCGGCCATGCACCGACCGTAGGCCGGTAAGCGCCTTCGGGAAGCCCCCTGCGTCCGGCTGCACTCTCTAGGGCGCGATACTGGGGTCATGCGGTTGACGGTGTTCTGGGAGCGGATGGCCGACCACTTCGGGGCGGGGTACGCCGACTCCTTCGCGCGTGATCATGTGATGGCGGAGCTCGGCGGGCGCACCGTCCATCAGGCGCTGGACGCGGGCTGGGAGGCCAAGGACGTCTGGCGCGCGGTGTGCGCGGCGATGGACGTACCGGCTGAAATGCGCTGACCCCGGACTCCTCATCGCCTTGCGACAGCCGTCACGAGCGCTCTAAAGGGCGAAGACATGGGGGCGGCGGCTGATTGTCGGCGGCGTGGGCGAGACTTGCACCGTGGCATCGACAGACGAGACCGCGCAGGTCACTCAGGACGCAGCTCCGCTCGGCACGGCGCCGCCCGCACAGCACCCGAACGGGGCCGAGGCCGGGCGCGGCGCCAGCATGCCGCGCTGGCTGCCGCGTGCCATGGTGCTCGCCCTCGCGCTCTTCGCCTGCTTCCAGCTGGGCAGTTGGGCCTTCCACCAGCTGACCGGGCTGCTGATCAACATCCTGATCGCGTTCTTCCTGGCGCTCGCGGTCGAGCCCGCGGTGAGCTGGATGGCCGCGCGCGGGCTGCGCAGGGGCTTCGCCACCTTCCTGGTCTTCCTCGGCGTCCTGATCGCGGGCGCGGGGTTCATCACACTCATGGGCTCGATGCTCGCGGGCCAGATCGTGGACATGGTCGAGGACTTCCCCGACTACCTCGACAAGGTCATCTCCTGGATCAACCAGACGTTCCACACGGACCTGTCCCGCGTCGAGATCCAGGACAGCCTGGTCCACTCCGACTGGCTCCAGAAGTACGTGCAGAACAGTGCGAGCGGCGTCCTGGACGTGTCGGCGCAGGTTCTGGGGGGCCTCTTCCAGCTCCTGACGGTCCTGCTGTTCTCGTTCTACTTCGCGGCCGACGGACCTCGGCTGCGGCGCGCGCTGTGCTCGGTGCTGCCGCCGGCCAAGCAGGCCGAGGTGTTGCGCGCCTGGGAGATCGCGGTCGACAAGACCGGCGGCTATCTCTACTCGCGCGGCCTGATGGCGCTGATCTCCGGGATCGCGCACTACATCCTGCTGCAGGCCCTGGGCGTGCCGTACGCGCCCGTGCTGGCGGTGTGGGTGGGCCTGGTCTCGCAGTTCATCCCCACCATCGGCACGTATCTGGCGGGCGCCCTGCCGATGCTGATCGCCTTCACCGTCGATCCCTGGTACGCGCTCTGGGTGCTGATCTTCGTAGTGGTCTACCAGCAGTTCGAGAACTACGTACTGCAGCCCAAGCTCACCGCCAAGAGCGTGGACATCCACCCGGCGGTCGCCTTCGGGTCCGTCATCGCGGGCACGGCACTCCTCGGCGCGGTCGGCGCGTTGATCTCCATCCCGGCGGTCGCGACGCTGCAGGCCTTCCTGGGGGCGTACGTGAAGCGGTACGACGTCACGGACGATCCGCGCGTCCACGGACACCGGCGAAGGGGCGGAGCGCCCCTCCTGGCGCGCATGCGGCGTGCCCTGCGCGGGCCGAACGAGCCGGGGGCGGCGTCGGAGGCGGAGGAGGAAGCGGGACCGGTCCCGCAGGCGACTCCGGACGAGCGTCAGTAGGCGAAGGGCGACCCTAAGTAGGCGAAAGGGCGACCGTCAGTAGGTGAAGACCGCCCAGATCCCGGCGCCGAGAACGGCCGCCACGTAGCAGCCGACGGCCGCCGTCATCACCCGCTGCCGCGTCCGCTCGCTCCAAGAGGTGCGGGACATCAGCCAGGCCAGGGCGGGCAGGATCAGGACGGCGTGCAGGCTCACTCCGTGCAGCGGCTTGAGCGCCGCCGTGGAGTGGTACGCCGACTCCTGGTGGCCGGTCCGGGTCAGGAACACCCCGCGCGCGATCATCGCGGCGCCCGACGCGAGGGCGACGAGCAGGACGGCGAAGCCGGCCCGGAGCGCGAGAGCCATCCCCGGGGGCCCGGTGGGGCGGTGCCTGAAGGCGACGATCGCGAACGCCGACAGCAGGACGACGAGGATGCCGCCGCCCACCGCGAGGGACATGGACACCGCGGAGTCGAAGCCGGTCTCCATGTTGAGATGCGAGGGCACCTTGCGCCACGCCTGAAGCGTGATCCCGCCGACCTCCAGGACGCAGTCCGCGGCGAACAGGACGAGCAGCACGGTCCGGGTACGGGCCTCGATGCGCAGATACGACGTCACCCAGGCGACAGCGATCAGGGTCAGGCCGAAGGAGAGCCCGAAGGTGACGGGCTTGCGCCAGGAGACGGGTCCCTCCCAGGGGCCGCCGTCGACCGCGAAGACCAGCAGGTGGGCGAGGCCCGAGAGGATCAGGACGGTGCCGATCGCGCAGCTGACGCGCTCGGCCGGGCGCGCCGAGCGCCACAGGGCGGGGAGGGGAGACGTCCCGGTACGGCTTTCCATGAGGCCAAGCCTGGTGGGGAGCCGGCCACCGGTCGTCGTACGGCCGAAGGCACTGGCCGTACGCCCGGGGGAGTAGCTCCGCGGGCAGCGGCCCGGAGAGACGGGGCGCTGAGTGGGCCGTCGGACGGCCCGACGTGGGGGCCGGGCGGCGGATGCACGCCCGTCGAGCCGACCTGATCCGTACCCTCGGTGGTACAGCGTGGTGCGCTTGACACCAAAATCGAACATCCATTCTTATAGGGTGTCTGGCGGCGTTTTCCCGGGGATTTCGCGGGGGGATGCCCGGAGCTCCGGCCGGTTTCGGCGGGGCGATCGCCTCGAGTTATCCACAGGCTGGACGGCCGTCGGGGCGGATTGTCAGTGGCAGGCGTTAGCGTCTTTGACGTGAAGCGATCGACACAAGCAAATCGGGTGGAACCCATGGCAGGAACCGACCGCGAGAAGGCGCTGGACGCCGCGCTCGCACAGATTGAACGGCAGTTCGGCAAGGGCGCGGTCATGCGCATGGGCGAGCGGCCGAACGACCCCATCGAGGTGATCCCCACCGGGTCGACCGCGCTCGACGTCGCGCTCGGTGTCGGCGGCATCCCGCGCGGCCGTGTGGTGGAGGTGTACGGACCGGAGTCCTCCGGTAAGACGACGCTGACGCTGCACGCCGTGGCCAACGCACAGCGCGCGGGCGGTGCCGTCGCGTTCGTGGACGCCGAGCACGCCCTCGACCCCGAGTACGCGAAGAAGCTCGGCGTCGACATCGACAACCTGATCCTGTCCCAGCCGGACAACGGCGAGCAGGCTCTGGAAATCGTCGACATGCTGGTCCGCTCCGGCGCACTCGACCTGATCGTCATCGACTCCGTCGCGGCCCTGGTGCCGCGCGCGGAGATCGAGGGCGAGATGGGCGACTCGCACGTGGGTCTGCAGGCCCGCCTGATGAGCCAGGCCCTCCGGAAGATCACCAGCGCGCTCAACCAGTCCAAGACCACCGCGATCTTCATCAACCAGCTCCGCGAGAAGATCGGCGTGATGTTCGGCTCCCCGGAGACCACGACCGGTGGCCGGGCGCTGAAGTTCTACGCCTCGGTGCGGCTCGACATCCGCCGCATCGAGACCCTCAAGGACGGCACCGACGCGGTCGGCAACCGCACTCGCGTCAAGGTCGTCAAGAACAAGGTCGCGCCGCCCTTCAAGCAGGCCGAGTTCGACATCCTCTACGGCCAGGGCATCAGCCGCGAGGGCGGCCTGATCGATATGGGTGTTGAGCACGGCTTCGTCCGCAAGGCCGGCGCCTGGTACACGTACGAGGGCGACCAGCTCGGCCAGGGCAAGGAGAACGCCCGTAACTTCCTGAAGGACAACCCCGATCTCGCCAACGAGATCGAGAAGAAGATCAAGGAGAAGCTGGGCGTCGGTGTGAAGCCGAAGCCCGAGGAGCCGGCCGCCGAGCCGGGCAAGGACGCGGCGGGCGCGGCCGATGACGCCGCCAAGACGGTGCCCGCACCGGCGGCGAAGGCCACCAAGCCCAAGGCCGCAGCGGCCAAGAGCTAGCCCGTGACGCGGCGAACCGACTGGGCGGAGCACACCGTCCCCGAGCATCACACCGCCCCCGCGGGCCAGGGTTTCGCGGACGGTGCGGATCAGAGCGGCGTCGGCCAGGGTGGTGCGGGCACCGGCTCGCGCGGCGGCGGCAGGAGCGGCGGCCGTCGTCGTCGGCGAGGCGGCTTCGGTGACGGCCGGGACGACAGCCGGGGCGACGGTCAACAGGACAGCGGCCTCCCTTCCTCGTCGAGGGCCGAGAAGGGGGAGTCGCCGACGGGGGATCCGGCTGAGCGGGCGCGGGCGATCTGTCTGCGCCTGCTCACCGGAACGCCGCGTACGCGCAAGCAGCTCGCGGACGCCCTGCGCAAGCGGGAGATCCCCGAGGACGTGGCGGACGAAGTGCTGACCCGTTTCGAAGAGGTCGGGCTGATCAACGACGGTGCCTTCGCGGGCGCGTGGGTGGAGTCCCGGCATCACGGCCGGGGCCTGGCCCGGCGGGCGCTCGCGCAGGAGCTGCGGACGAAGGGCGTGGACGCCACGCTGATCGAGGAGGCCGTCGGACAGCTCGACTCGGAACAGGAGGAGGCGACCGCACGCGAGCTGGTCGCCCGCAAGCTCCGCTCCACGCGAGGCCTCGACCGCGACAAGCGGCTGCGCAGGCTCGCGGGCATGCTCGCCCGCAAGGGCTACGCGGAAGGCCTCGCGCTGAGGATCGTCCGGCAGGCCCTGGAGGAAGAGGGCGAGGACACGGAAGACCTCGGGTACGACGGGGGCTGAGAGCGACCAGGGCCCTCGCGGGGGTGGGGCCCAGGTCAGGGCCGGGCGACGCGGTGCGAACAGCGGGCCCGGCCCTTTCTCGTACGCGCCCTCAACTCGCCTGCTGCACCTGCGGGGTGGGGTTAACCCCCCACTGAAGACGCCGGTCCACCGCACTGCACAGTTCCCTGTGCACAGGGAACTGTGTACGCATGGCAAAGGAACCCGGCACAACCGGCGCCGCCCCCGAGCGCAGGTCAGCAACCACCTCCCCCGAGCGCACGCCAGCAGCCGCCGCCCCGGAGGAGTTAAGCGACCTCCGCGTGCTCAAAGCACTCGCGCAGCCTCGGCGGCAGCAGATGTTGCAGCACCTCACCGTGCACGGTCCTGCCACCTCCGCGACGCTCGCCAGGGCCCTTGGCCTCAACACCGGGGCCACCAGCTACCACCTGCGTGAACTCGCCCGCTATGGCTTCGTCGAGGAGACCGAGGGCGCCGGCCACGGCCGTGAACGCTGGTGGCGCGCGATCCCCGGCGACCGGCGCTTTCCGCCGCGCAGCAGGCAGAACGCCGAGACGCGGCTCGTCATGGACGAGTTGAACCACCTCTCGTACGCCGCCGACCTGGAGCTCTTCGAGCAGTTGCAGCGGGACCGCGGCCCCGAACTCGGCGAGTGGGCCGACGCGTTTCCGTACTCGCGCGGCACGATCCGGCTGACCCTCCCCGAACTCCGCGAGTTCTTCGAGGAGTTCATCGCCCTGCTCAACCGCTACAAGCGCCCCGACGCCGAGACGCCGGCCGACGCGCGCACCGTGCTCACCCGGCTCCTGGCCTTCCCGGCACCCGAACCCCCGGGCGAGCCCGCCCACCCCTCCGCAC
>NZ_SRIC01000205.1 GCF_004684775.1 Streptomyces sp. MZ04 | reverse complement strand
GGGTGGGGGCGGGGGTGGGGGTGGGGAAAGGTCAACGATCGCGCCGCAACCCCAGCGTCGCCAGCCCCGCAACCGCCATCAGCCCCGCCGAAATCAGCAGACTCACCCGCATCCCGGAGACGAAGTCCCCGGCCACCAAGCCGCCGAAGGCCGCGATCCCGAGGCCCCCGGCCACCTGCCGGGCCGAGTTGAGGACGCCCGCCGCAAGGCCTGCCCGATCCGCGGGCACCGCCTCCATCATCGCGGACGTGAGCGGCGGAATCGTCAGCGCGCAGCCCAGCGCCAGCGGGACCATGAGGAACGCGACCCCGACCGAAGGCGTCGACGCGCCGGCGAAGAGCAGCAACAGCAGGCCGACGACGGCCAGGGACTGCCCCGCCAGCATCGGGACCCGCGGCCCCATCCGCGCCGCCAGCTTGCCCGCCACGACGTTCGTCACCGCGATGAGCCCCGTCATCGGCAGGAACATCAGGCCCGCCCACAGCGCCGAACGCCCCTGCACCTGCTGGAAGAAGAGGCTGAAGACAAAGACGAGACCGTAGAAGGCGATGCTGCAGGCCGCCCCCGCCGCGACGGTGATCGCGACCGTCCGGTTGCGGAAGAGGGCGAGCGGCACCACCGGATGCGGCTGCCGTGCCTCCGTCCGCAGGAAGAGCGCGGCGCCCGCCACCGCCACGACCAGGGCGATCAGACCCGTCGTACCGCCCTCGATCACCGCGAAGGTCAGCGCCGTCAGGGTCACCACCGCCAGCGCCTGCCCCGGCAGGTCCAGCGGCGCGGGACGCCGCTGCGAGCGCGGCGCCCGCAGCAGGAGCAGCAGCGCCACCGCGCCCAGGGGGAGGTTGATGAAGAAGATGCCGCTCCAGTCCCACGCCGTGGTCAGCGCGCCGCCCGCGACCGGGCCGAGCGCCACCGCCACCGAACCGCCCGCCGCCCACATCGCCACCGCACGCGCCCGCCCGGCCGCGTCCGCGTACGCCTGACGGACCAGCGAGAGCGAGGCGGGCAGGACCACCGCGGCCGCCATCCCCTGCACCACCCGCGCGCCGATCAGCACGGGCAGCGACGGCGCGAGGCCGCAGGCCACCGAAGCCGCCGTGAACACCGTGATGCCGATCGCGTACGCCCGGGTCGCGCCGATCCGGTCGGAGAGCGCGCCGGTGGACAGCATCAGCGCGGCGAAGGCGAGGGTGTACGCGTCCACGACCCACTGGAGCCCGGACATGCCGCCGCCGAGCGCGTCGCCGATCGCGGGCAGCGCCACGTTCACCACGGAGGCGTCGAGCGTGATCAGGGCGGAGCCCAGCATGGCGGCGACCAGGGTGAGGACGGGTGACGTCCGGCCCTTGCCGGGGGGCGCGGACCGGGGGTGCGGTTCCGTCAAGTCGCCCGTGTGACCGGGGGTTTCGGTGAGGGAGTTCGTTGCCATGCCCCTGAGTCTGCGGACCGCGGCGCGGCTACAGTAGTGGCCTGAATGCCATACATCCGGAGGTTCTGGCCATGCCCCGCTCCCAGGGTGACCACCGTGCCCACCGCGCCCACCGCGTCGTCGTCATCGCCCCCTCACCTGTGTCGATGTTCAATCTCGCGATCCCGGAGATGCTCCTCACCAAGGTCGAGGTGACGGGTGGTCCCGGCTACGAGGTGGTCGTCTGCACCCCGCGCCCCGGCGCCATCGCCACCACCGGCGGCCTCACCCTGCACGTGGAGCACGGGCTCGACGCCGTACGCGACGCCGACACGCTCCTCGTCGCGGGCACCGGCCACCGCTACGAACCCGACCCGCTGACCGTCGCCGCCGTCCGCGAGGCCGCCGCCGAGGGCACCCGCATCGCCTCCATCTGCAGCGGCGCCTTCGTGCTCGCCGAGGCGGGCCTGCTCGACGGGCGCAGCGCCACCACGTACTGGCAGCTGGCCGAGGAGCTGCGCAGCCGCTACCCGGCGCTCGACCTCAAGGGAGACGTCCTCTACGTGGAGGACGGCCAGGTGATGACGTCCTCCGGGTACGCCGCCGGGATCGACCTGTGCCTGCACATCATCCGCACCGACTACGGAGCGGCGGTGGCGAACGAGGTGGCCAGGGCCGCGCTCGTCGCCCCCGTGCGGCCGGGCGGCCAGACCCAGTTCACCCAGACCCCGCTGCCGCCCGAGCGCGGCAACGCCTGCGCCGACACCCGCGGCTGGGCGATGCGGCGCCTCGACGAGCCGCTCACCCTCACCGACCTGGCCCGGCACGCCGGCGTCAGCGTGCGCACCCTCACCCGGCGCTTCCACGCCGAGAGCGGGGTCAGCCCGCTGCAGTGGCTGCTTCACCAGCGCATCGAGCGGGCCAAGGAGCTCCTGGAGACCACGTCGTTCCCGATGGACCGGGTGGCCCAGGCGTGCGGCCTTGGCACGGCCGACTCGCTGCGCGGCCATCTGGTGCGCCGCACGGGCCTCACGCCGAGCGCCTACCGCGCCCAGTTCAGCCGCCTCGGGACGCGCCACGGAACTCAGAAAGCGCGGCGCACGTCTATCGCAGCGTGATCCACTCCGCGTTCCCCGCACCCCCCACACCGAAGCAGCCAGTGATGCCGACCGTCATCCGCACCGCACTGCCCGCCGACGCCCCCGTGCTCGCGGCCCTGCACGCCCGCGCCCGCGCCACGTACTACCCCGAAGGTCTTCCGGACGCGGGCGTCGACGGCCCCGCGATGTGGCGGGGCGCCGTCGAGCGCCGCGACGGGCATGTGCTGTGCGCGGTCCGCGACGGGCGCGTCGTGGGCCTCGCGTCCTTCCGTACGCCCGAGGGCGAGGCGGCGGACACGGTGACGCTCTTCCAGTTCCACGTCGACCCCGGCCACTGGCGCGCGGGCGTCGGCGCCGCGCTGCACGCCGCGTGCGTGGACCAGTGGCGTGTCGACGGCATCCGCGAGGCAGGCCTGGACGTCCACCGCGAGAACCGCCGCGCCCAGGCCTTCTACGCCCGCCACGGCTGGCGGCCCGCCGAGCGCGCGGACGGCGGCGGCACCCATCTGCGGATGCGCCTGACCGTGTCGGACGCGGCCGGGGAATGAGAGACGACGGTCGTACGTTGTTCAACTGACCGGAGGGACCCTCCGCACCACCCGTACGACCTGGAAAGAGCTGCACACATGCGCGTCGAGATCTGGAGCGACATCGCCTGCCCCTGGTGCTACGTGGGCAAGGCCCGCTTCGAGAAGGCGCTCGCCGCCTTCCCGCACCGTGACGACGTCGAGGTGGTGCACCGCTCCTTCGAGCTCGACCCCACCCGCAGCAAGGGCGAAAGCGGCCCGGTGATCCCGATGCTCGCCAAGAAGTACGGCATGAGCGAGGAGCAGGCCCGGGAGGCCGAGCGGAACCTCGGGGTGAACGCCGCGTCCGAGGGCCTCGACTACCTCACCGAGGGCCGCGACCACGGCAACACCTTCGACATGCACCGGCTGCTGCACTTCGCCGAGGAGCAGGGCAGGCAGGACGAGCTGATCGGGCTCCTGTACCGGGCCAACTTCGCCGATGAGCGGTCCGTCTTCGACGACGACGAGCGGCTCGTGGAGATCGCCGTCGCGGCGGGTCTGGACGCGGCGGACGCCCGCGCGGTCCTCGCCGACCCCGACCGGTAC
This sequence comes from Streptomyces sp. MZ04, assembly GCF_004684775.1. Taxonomy (GTDB): domain Bacteria; phylum Actinomycetota; class Actinomycetes; order Streptomycetales; family Streptomycetaceae; genus Streptomyces. Next base: position 11,730 of record NZ_SRIC01000205.1, on the reverse strand, counting down.
GCCGACGACGTGCGCGCCGACGAGCGCGAGGCCGCGGAACTGGGCGCGAACGGCGTGCCGTTCTTCGTCCTCGACCGCAAGTACGGCGTCTCCGGCGCCCAGCCCGCCGACGTCTTCACGCAGGCCCTGGAGCAGGCGTGGGGCAGCCGCTCGCCGCTGACCACCCTCGCGGACGGCGACGCCTGCGGCCCCGACGGCTGCGCGGTTCCGGCTGATGTGTAAGCAGCCCTGACAGGTTCCCCGTACACATCATCAATGGACGTGGGCGCGGACAGGCCCGAGAGTTGACCCCATGGGGATCATCAACGGTGCCGACTTCGCGCCCACGTCGACGTATCTGAACACCGCGAGCTGCGGGCTGCTGCCCGGCCGTGCTGTGGCGGCCATCCACGCCCTCGCGGCCGAGAACGGCGCGGGCAGCCGCGGCGGATCGGGCAGCTTCGAGGTCGTGGACGCCGCACGCCGGTCCTTCGCGCGGCTCGTCGCGGTGGACCACGGGCGCGTGGCGTGCGGCGGCTCGGTCGCCGTGCACACGGGTCTGATCGCCGCCTCGCTGCGGCCCGGGGCCGAAGTCCTGTTCCCCGAGGGCGACTTCAGCTCGATCATCAACCCCTTCGTGGTGCGCGGCGACCTCAAGGTGCGGTACGCGCCCCTGGAGGGCCTCGCCGATGCGGTCGGCCCCGCGACGGACCTCGTCGTGTGGTCCGCCGTGCAGTCGGCCGACGGCCGGATCGCCGACGACGCCGCGGTGCGCGCCGCTGCCGCCGCCCACGGCGCGCGCACCTTCAACGACGCCACGCAGGCGGCCGGCTGGCTGCCCTTCGACGCGGGTCTGTACGACTACACCGTGACCGGCGCCTTCAAGTGGCTGCTGTGCCCGCGCGGCACGTCGTTCCTGACGGTGCGCGAGGACGCCCAGGAGTCCCTCGTCCCGCTGCACGGCGGCTGGCTCGCCGCGGCCGACATCTGGAACTCGACGTACGGCCCGCTCACCGAACTGGCCCCGGACGCACGCCGCTTCGACGAGCCGCCCGCCTTCCTCGCCTATCACGGCGCGGCCGAGTCCCTCGCGTACCTGGAGGAGACCGGCATCGACGCGGTGTGCACGCACGACACGGCGCTGGCGGCCCGCTACCGCGCCGGACTCGTGGAACTGGGCCATGAACCGGTGCCGGGCACATCGCCCATCGTGTCGGTGCCCGGACTCGCCGACAGGGAGCCCGAGTTGAGCCGCGCCGGGATCATCACCTCCGCGCGGGCGGGGCTGCTGCGAGCCTCGTTCCACCTGTACAACACGGAGGCGGACGTGGACCGGCTCCTTGAGGTGCTGTCCGGCTGAACACTGGCGCGCGGGGCGGCGGCACGCTAGGAAGGCAGGACGGGGTGGCCGCACGAGGCGGTGGTGGACAGTGGCAGTGGCGGAACAGCCCTTCAGGGACACCGATCTGCATCAACGTCTTGTGTACGGCGACGAGACGGCGCTGGCCGAGGCGTACGACGCGTACGGCGCCCTCGTCCACCGGATCGCGGGCCGCGTCACGCGCAGCCCCGCCGGGGCGGAGGACGTGGCCCAGGAGGTCTTCGCCCACCTGTGGTCGAGGCCCTACGCGTTCGACGCCCGGCGCGGCAGTCTGCGCACCTGGCTGTCCATGCTGGCCCACCGGCGTGCGGTGGACTGGGTGCGCGGCGAGGAGCGCCACCGCAAGGCGGCGCACGCCGACGACGCGACGCTGCACACGATCCCGACGCAGGACCCGCCCCCGGAAGACGTGGTCATGGCACGAGAACGCTCCCTGCTCCTGCACTCCGCGCTGGCCCGCCTTCCGCTCCCGCAGCGGCAGGTGGTGTACCTCGCTTACTTCGCGGGCCGCACCTACCGCCAGGCGGCGGTGGAGCTCGGCATCCCCGAGGGCACCGCGAAGACCCGATTACGCACGGCCCTGCGCACCCTGGCCGAAGCCCTGACGGACCCACCCGACCCGGCACTTGCCGAAGCTCCAGGCGAAAGAGGCGCGTGATGACCACGGATCACGAAGCCGTACGTGAACTCCTCGGCGCGTGGGCCCTCGGCGCGCTCATGCCGGGCGACGAGCGGGCCGTCGCACCGCACCTGGCCGACTGCGAGCCGTGCGCCGCGGAGGCGGCGCGGCTGCGGGCGGCCGTGCGGGACCTGGACGGGCCGCCCCTGCCCGCCGGGCCCGCACCCTCCCGGCGCGCCCTCGCCGGCGCGCTCGGCGCCCGTACGGCGGCGCCGCGGACCACGGCCCACGCCGCGCCGTACGCCGCCGCCGTGGCCGGACTCCAGGCGCTCCTGGGGGAGTTGGACGAGCACGGCCCCTGGGAGACTCCCGTGGTGCACGACTGGGACGTGCACGACACCGTCGCCCACCTGATCGCCGCGGACGAGTCGCTCGCCCTGCGTCTCGGCCTGGGGACGGGCGCGTCCGCGGTACCCGCCGTGGACGGGACTCCCTGGCGTGCGGTGTGGGCCGCGCGCACGGCCGACGCCCTCTCCCGCGAGCGGCTGCGGGCGCCCGCCGAGACGGTCGCCGCCTGGCGGGCACAGTCCGCGGCGCTGCTCGCGTCCCCGGCGGCGCACGACCGGGAACTGGCCGGGCGGGCCGCCACGCTGATGGGCGTACGCCTTCCGCTCGCGGACCACTTCCGGGTGCGGGCCTTCGAGACGTGGGTGCACACGGACGACATCGGCAGGGCCCTGGACACGCCGGTCCCGCCGCCGCTCCCCGATCACCTCTGGCAGCTGGTGCGCCTGGCCGTACGCATCCTCGACCGGGCCGTCGGGGCCCGTGCGGAGCCGGTCGCCCTGACGGTGTCGGGGGACGGCCGCGAGGTGGAATGGATCCTGGGCAGCCAGGCCGACCCCGTGACCGCGGAGCTGGTCCTGGACCCGGTGGACTTCTGCCTCCTCATCGGAGGCCGCAGCGACCCGGCGCAGATCCCTCGCGGGGTCGCGGGAGACGAGGCGGCCGCGGCTCGACTGTTGACCCGGGCGTCTGCCCTGTCCTGGCTGTGAGCCGGGTGGGTGGCTACGCCCCGCCCGTCACCGCCGCCGCGGCCCTGCGGGCCTCCTCCGGGCAGTCCGCCGTCTCCGTGCAGAGGTTTGCCTCCACCCGGCCCAGGAGGCGTGCCAGTTCCGTGCGGTCCTTCGCGTCGAGGCCCGCGAGCGTGTGCTCCTCCAGGTCGCCCCAGGCGAGCTCCACCTCACGCAGCAGCCCGCAGCTCGCGTCCGTGGCCTCGACCAGTACCGCCCGCCGGTCGTCGGGGTCCGGGCGCCGCCGGACATGCCCCGCCTGCTCCAGGCGCTGCAGCATCTTGGTGACCGTGGACGGATCAAGCTCCACGGCCTTGATGAGCTCCGACTGCCGCACGGCCCCCGCGTCCCACAGGTACATCATCACGAACTCCTGGCCGGGGTAGAGCCCCACGCCCTTCAGCGCCTTGCCCGCGGCGATCCGGTGCAGCCGGGCCACCCGGCTCACGGTGTGGCTCACGGGCCCACGGCGCGCGGCGGTGGGCAGGAGGTCGGCGTCGGTACAGGCGGGATCGGCCTCGGCGGTCATCGGAACTCCAGGGCGCTCGATGGTCGGAACAGTCTCCCCCAATATTAACTTGGTCGGCCAAGGAATAGGTTAGGGTGACTCCCGGTTGGAATTGCTTGGCCGACCACATAAACCTGATGTCACTGCCTGGGGGCACCTGATGACCACCGCGTTCGACTCCATCGACCTGTCCGGCACCCCGCTCAGCAACCGCATTGCCATGGCCCCGATGACCCGCAGCCGCGCGGGCGACGGCGCCATCGCGACCGAGCTCACCGCCGAGTATTACGCGCAGCGCGCCTCGGCGGGCCTGATCATCACCGAGGGCATCCAGCCGTCCGCGATCGGCCAGGGCTACCCGGACACCCCGGGCCTGCACTCCGCCGAGCAGGTCGCGTCCTGGCGCAAGGTGACCGCCGCCGTGCACGAGGCGGGCGGCAAGATCTTCGCCCAGATCATGCACGCGGGCCGCATCGGCCACCCCGTACTGCTCCCCGACGGCCTCGTGAACGTCGCCCCCTCGGCGATCCCCGCCAAGGGTCAGGTCTACACGGCCGAGGGTCCCAAGGACTACGTCACCCCGCGCGAGCTGACCGGCGAGGAGGTCCGCGCCACGATCGCCGACTTCGTGGCCGCGGCCCGCAACGCGATCGACGCCGGCTTCGACGGAGTCGAACTGCACGGCGCCAACGGCTACTTGATCCACCAGTTCCTGGCGCCGGGCTCCAACCAGCGCACCGATGAGTGGGGCGGCACCCCGGAGAACCGCATCCGCTTCGCGGTCGAGACGGCCAAGGCGGTCGCCGCGGAGATCGGCGCCGCGCGCACCGGCATCCGCCTCTCGCCCGGCAACCCCTTCAACGACATCTCCGAGCCGCAGGACGATCTTGAGGCGACGTACACCTCCCTGGTGAAGGAGCTGGACGCGCTGAACCTGGCGTATCTGCACGTCATGGAGGTGGGCCCGATCCGCGACCTGGTGACCGCCCTGCGCGGCGGCTTCGGCGGCACCTTCGTCCTGAACCCCTCGACCGAGGGCCCCACGGGACCCGACGCGCTGGCCCTCGTCGAGGACGGCACCGCGGACGTCGTCGCCTACGGCGCGCTGTTCCTGGCCAACCCCGACCTGCCGGCCCGCCTCAAGGCCGAAGGCCCGTACAACACCCCTGACCCGGCCACGTTCTACGGCGGCACGGAGAAGGGCTACACGGACTACCCGGCGCTGTAACCGGTACGTACGACGACGTACGACGACGCGAGGCGGCCCGGCACCTGCAGGTGCCGGGCCGCCTCAACTCACTTGTATGGCGGGTTACTTCACCGGCGTGAAGTCCCGGGCCCCGATGTACTCGGGCCGCCGGATCGGCGCCGCGAACGGCTCCACCGCGGTGTTCTCCACACTGTTGAACACGATGAAGACGTTGCTGCGCGGGAACGGCGTGATGTTGTCCCCCGAACCGTGCATGGCATTGCAGTCGAACCAGGTCGCGGAGCCCGCCTCACCGGTGAAGAGGCGGATGCCGTAGTCCGAGGCGAGGCTGGTCAGCGTCCCGTCCGAGGGAATGCCCGCGTCCTGCATCTGCAGGGACCGCTTGTAGTTGTCCTTCGGCGTGGCGCCCGCGCAGCCGAGGAACGTCCTGTGCGACCCCGGCATGATCATGAGGCCGCCGTTGGTGTCGTGATTCTTGGTGAGCGCGATCGAGACCGAGACGGTCCGCATGTTCGCGAGGCCGTCCTCCGCGTGCCAGGTCTCGAAGTCCGAGTGCCAGTAGAAACCGGACGCTCCGAAGCCCGGCTTCACATTGATCCGGGACTGGTGGACGTAGACGTCGGAACCCAGGATCTGCCGGGCCCGTCCCACCACCCGCGGATCGGCGGCGAGCTTCGCGAACAGCTCGCTGATCTTGTGCACCTCGAAGATGGACCGGATCTCCTGGGAACGGGGCTCCACGATGGAGCGCTCGTTCTCCCGCATCGCGGGATCACCGATCAACCGTTCCAGCTCGGCGTGGTAGACGCTCACCTCTTCGGGGGTGATGAGCTGGTCGATCGCCAGGAAACCGTCCCGTTCGAACCCCGCCAGATCGTCGGCCGCGATGGGCCCCGGTGCACCCGGCTCGGACCACACGACAGGGTCCTTGCGCTCGATGAGGACCTCTTCGGTGCCTCGGGTCGGGTACAGATCGGCGGTGCGTTCGGGTGCGGTGGTCATGGTGTTGCCTGCCTCTCCTCTCGTACGGCCCTTTCCGGGATGTACACCCCCGCCGCCCAGAGGAAGGAGGGCGGCGGGGGAGTTCAGGGGGCGTGCTCAGCCCTGCGGCTTCAGCCCTGCGGCGCCGACTCCGGCTCCGGCTCGGTGAGCAGCGGGTACACGCCGTTCTCGTCGTGGTCCTCACGGCCCGTGACGGGCGGGTTGAAGACACACAGGCAGTGGAAGTCTTCCTTGATCCGCATGGTGTGCTTCTCGTTCCCGTCCAGCAGGTACATGGTCCCCGGCGTGATCGTGTACTTCTCGCCGGTCGTGTCGTCGGTCAGCTCGGCCTCGCCCTTCGTGCACACGACGGCCTCGATGTGGTTGGCGTACCACATCGACGTCTCCGTACCCGCGTACAGGATGGTCTCGTGGAGGGAGAAGCCGACCCGCTCCTTGGCGAGGACGATGCGCTTGCTCTCCCACGTGCCCGACTTGGCCTTGACGTGCCGGTCGGTGCCTTCAATGTCCTTGAACGAACGGACGATCACGGTGAGTTGGTTCCTTTTCTCTGCGGGGGTGAAGGCGCGGGCGGCCGGGCCGGCGAGGCGGCCCGGCGCACCGCTCAGGCGGTCTCGCGCACCGCGCGGGCGAGCGTGCGAAGCCCCTCGTCCAGCTCGTCGGCGGTGATCGTCAGCGCCGGCAGGAGCTTGACGACCTCGCCCTCGGGGCCCGACGTCTCGATGAGCAGGCCGAGTTCGAAGGCCCGCTTGGCGATCGCGCCCGCGCGCTCCTTGTCGAGGAACTCCATGCCCCAGACCAGGCCGCGGCCGCGGTACTCCTTGATCGCGCCGGGGTTCTCGTCGACGATGGCGGCGAACGCCTCCTCGATCTGCTCGCCCTTGGCGCGGGTCTGCTTCTCCATGGCCGAGCCGTCGGTCCAGTACGTCTCGAGGGTGGCGGCGGCCGTGACGAACGCCGGGTTGTTGCCGCGGAAGGTGCCGTTGTGCTCGCCCGGCTCCCAGATGTCCAGCTCGGGCTTGAACAGCGTGAGCGCCATCGGCATGCCGTAGCCGCTGATGGACTTGGACACCGTCACGATGTCCGGCACGATGCCCGCCTCCTCGAAGGAGAAGAACGCGCCGGTGCGGCCGCAGCCCATCTGGATGTCGTCGACGATCAGGAGCATGTCCCAGCGCTCGCAGACGTCGGCGAGCTTGCGCAGCCACTCGGCGCGGGCGACGTTGATGCCGCCCTCGCCCTGCACCGTCTCGACGATCACGGCGGCGGGCTGGTTGAGGCCGGAACCCTGGTCCTCGAGGAGCCGCTCGAACCAGATGAAGTCGGGGGTCTGGCCGTCGAGGTAGTTGTCGAACGGCATCGGCGTTCCGTGCACCAGCGGGATGCCGGCACCGGCCCGCTTGAACGCGTTGCCGGTCACGGCGAGCGAGCCGAGCGACATCCCGTGGAAGGCGTTGGTGAACGACACGATCGACTCGCGGCCCTTGACCTTGCGGGCCAGCTTCAGCGCGGACTCGACGGCGTTGGTGCCCGTCGGGCCCGGGAACATGACCTTGTACGGCAGGTCGCGCGGGCGCAGGATGATGTTCTGGAACGACTCGAGGAACGCGCGCTTGGCGGTCGTCGACATGTCGAGACCGTGGGTGACGCCGTCGCGCTCCAGGTAGTCGATGAGGGCGCGTTTGAGGACGGGGTTGTTGTGCCCGTAGTTGAGCGAGCCGGCCCCGGCGAAGAAGTCGAGGTACGAGTGGCCGTCCTCGTCGAACATGCGGCTGCCCTGCGCACGGTCGAAGACAGTGGGCCAACCGCGGCAGTAGCTGCGCACCTCCGACTCCAGGGTCTCGAAGACGCTCAGGTCGGGCTGGGTGATGGTCACAGCAGATCTCCTGGGAGATGGAAAGGCGTGGGAGGTGGGGGGAGGTGACAGAAGGCGAGTGGGGACGCGGGTGACGCCGTGGTCAGCCGCGTGGCGCGGCGGGCGCGAGCGGCGGTATCGGCTCGATGAGGAACAGGACCTCCGGCTCGTGGCCGCCGTCGGGGAAGAGCCCCGCGTCGAAGAGCACCGTGCGCTCGACCGAGGCGCCGTGCCGCTGTGCGTACGAGGTGAAGAGCCGCTCGGACGCGGTGTTGTCCGGCGTGATGGTCGTCTCGACCGAGACCAGCTCGCGGTCGGCGGCGACCTTCGAGGTCAGCCCGTCGAGCAGCGCACCGGCCAGGCCTCGGCCACGGTGCGCGTGGTCGACGGCCACTTGCCAGACCACCAGGGTGCGCGGCCGCTCGGGCCGGATGTAGCCGGTGATGAATCCCGCGAGCTCTCCGTCGGCGTCTCTGGCCACGACGGAGGTCGCCGCGAAGTCACGACACCACAGCAGGTAGCTGTACGAGGAGTTGAGGTCGAGCACCTTCGAGTCGCGGGCGATCCGCCAGATCGCGGCGCCGTCGGCGACGGCGGGGGTGTCGAGCCGCAACCCCTCGGGCATTTTCAGGGAATTCGCTCGCAGGTCGGTCGGTAGATCGGCTTGTGCAGCGGTCATGCGTATTGAATTTACCGAGCAATTTCTTGGATTGCATCGCGGAAAGGGGTTACGCGAGAGCGCTTCATGTGTTATCACGCGGGGGTGCGCGCCCGCAGGAAACCTCGGCGTTATCACCCATTTTGAGCGGGATGAAGCGCGCATACCGGACTCGATGTGGAGTACGTCACAGACGCGTAACTCCGTCGAGACGTGCCCGAATTACGGCGGTTGGCGCTGTCGAAATCTTAGTGTTTAGGTCCCGGGAAAGCGGGCAGAAGAATACGGGAAGCTGCGCTGATAAAGTGGATAAAGAAGCGATGAGAAGCGGGTGAGGCGCGAGTGAGAATGCGTCCGTGAATTTACGTAGAGTATTTACGGTCCCGTCACTCCGTCGATGCCCTCCCTGAGGAGATCGGCATGGCCGTTGTGCCGTGCGTACTCCTCGACGAGGTGTACGAGGATCCAGCGCAGGCCGCCCCCGTCGCTGCCCGCGACGGCCGCCTCCCGCGCGCTCAGCCGCACGATGTCGTCCAGCGCGCCCCTCGCAGAGTTCCCTGCTCAGCGCCGTCTCGCGCCGCCACACGGCCAGGGCCTCGGCGAATGTCTGCTCCGGGTCCAGGGTGAAGCCCCCGGCCGGATCCTCGTACACCTGAGGCACGTCCTGCCCGGCCGGCACGCGCTGGAACCGGTTCCGCTCGACCTCGGCGAGATGCCGTACAAGACGCCGTCGGCGGCCTGCAGGGTCAGCGACGAGGACGGGACCGAGGTGATCCGCGTCTGCGCGTCCTCGAGGCCGACGCACTTCATGGCGAGCGTGCCGCGGTGGAAATCGAGCCAGTCGGCGAGCATGGCGCGCTCGTCGGCGGTGGGGCCGGGGACGGGACGGCCGTCCGGCAAGGTGGTCATGGCGCTCACGCTGCCATGCCGCCGGTTCCGGACGGCGGCCGCTGTTCGCTGAGAGCGAGGGCAGCGCCCCCGCTGCCCGGGCTCCTGCCTACTGCCAGGCCTCCGTCACCGCGCGGCGGGCCGCTTCCAGGTCGACCGCGAGGCCGGCCTCGCTCATCGCGGCGCCCAGCGCGGCCAGCGACGCGTGCACGACGCCACGGGTCGCGTCCGGCCCGTAGTGGTTGACCCGGATCATCTCCTTGGCGAGCGCCCCGCCACCGGCGACCAGCGGAAGCACCGGGTCCGCGGAGAGCGCCTTGGCGACGAGCTCGGCCGCGTCGATGCCGGAGGGCGCCCGCAGGGTGGTCGCGACAGGGGCCGAGTCCTGAGCCTCGTACACATAAGGCTCCAGACCCCCGCCCAGCGCCAGCGCACCCGCGCGCGTGGCGGCCGCAGCGGTGGCATGCCGCGCCATCAGGGCGTCGAGCCCCTCCGCCTCGATCCGCTCCACACAGGCCTCGAGCGCCAGCATCTCCAACTGGGCCGGGGCATGCAGCAGCGCCTTCCTGCCACCGTCGATCCAGCGCTCCTTCCAGTCCAGGAGGGAGAGATACGAGCGGCGCGGCGCCCGCGGATTGGCCGCGAGCCGCGTCCAGGCGCGCTCGCTCACGGAGACGGCCGAGACACCCGCCGGGCCGCCCATCGCCTTCTGCGCGCCGATCACGCACAGGTCCACGCCCCACGCGTCAGGAAGCAGCGGCTCGGCGGCCACGGAGGCGACGGCGTCCAGCATGAACAGAGCACCGTGCTCCCGCACGACCGCACCGATCGCGGCGACGGGATTGGTGTTGCCCGTCGCGGCCTCCGCGTGCACGAGCGATACGAAGTCGATCTCGGGATGCTCGGCGAGGGCGGCCCGCACCTGCTCCGCGGTCACGGCCGTGTGGAAGGGAACGGCGAGGTCGACGACCGTCGCCCCGCAGTCCCGCAGCCAGTTCCCGAAGGTCTGGCCGTACGGCCCGGTGATGATGTTCAGCGCGGTCGTACCCGGCTGTGCCGCACCCCGGATGCAGCCCTCCAGGGGCAGCAGCGCCTCGCCCTGCATGATCACGACGTCCTGCGAGGTGGAGAGAAGACCGGCGACGCGCTCCTCGATGGAGGCGAAGTGCCGGGCGCTCAAGGGGGCCAGGTCAAGGAATGGATGCGTCGTCACGGTGCTGCTCACTTCGCTGCTCACTTCGCTCACGAGTTCGTTCGGGCTGCCGGACCGAGCGTACCGACAGGCTCCTAAGCTGCTGTACATGAGCGATCACACGGTGCTGCACGTGAAGGGGCGGGTGCTCGTCGGCCCGGACGAGGTCCGGGACGAGCTGTGGGTCGTCGGGGGCAGGATCACGTACGACCGCCCGGCGCACGCGGCGGCGGACATCACCACGATCGAGGGCTGGGCGCTCCCCGGCCTGGTCGACGCGCACTGCCACGTGGGCCTGGACGCGCACGGCCCGGTGGAACCGGAGGTGGCGGAGAAGCAGGCGCTGACGGACCGCGAGATCGGCGCCCTCCTGATCCGCGACGCGGGCTCGCCGTCCGACACCCGCTGGATCGACGACCGCGAGGACCTCCCGAAGATCATCCGCGCGGGCCGGCACATCGCGCGCACGCGCCGCTACATCCGCAACTACGCCCACGAGATCGAGCCGGCCGACCTCGTCGCGTACGTCGCCCAGGAGGCCCGCCGCGGCGACGGCTGGGTCAAGCTGGTCGGCGACTGGATCGACCGCGATGCCGGCGACCTCACGGCCTGCTGGCCCCGCCCCGAGGTGGAGGCGGCGATCGCCGAGGCCCACCGCCTGGGGGCGCGGGTGACGGCCCACTGCTTCGCCGAGGATTCCCTGCGGGACCTGGTGGAGGCGGGCATCGACTGCATCGAGCACGCCACAGGCCTCACCGAGGACACGATCCCGCTGTTCGCGGAGAAGGGCGTGGCGATCGTCCCCACGCTGGTGAACATCGCGACGTTCCCGCAGCTCGCGGACGGTGGCGAGTCCAAGTTCCCGCGCTGGTCGCAGCACATGCGCCGCCTGTACGAGCGCCGCTACGACACGGTGCGGGCGGCGTACGACGCCGGCGTCCCCGTATACGCGGGCACGGACGCGGGCGGCTCCCTCGCACACGGCCTGGTGGCGGCGGAGGTGGCGGAGCTGACGCTGGCCGGCATCCCGGCGGTGGACGCGCTGTCGGCGACGACGTGGGGGGCGAGGGAGTGGCTGGGCCGCCCTGGCCTGGTGGAGGGCGCTCCGGCGGACCTCGTGGTGTACGAGGGGGACCCACGGGAGGACGTACGCGTACTGGCCGCGCCGCGGAGGGTGGTGCTGAACGGGAGGGTGGTGGGTTGACATCCTCTGCCCCATAGATGAGGCAGAAACCCATCCAGTCGCAGGGTGACTGGACGGGGTGGTCCGCTTGCGTGCGGCGGTGCGCTCCAGGCGGCGCAGCCGTTCCTTTTCCTTCGGGCGCAGCCATTCGTCATGCTCGCGGAAACTGCCGGGTAATCGGG
>NZ_SRIC01000204.1 GCF_004684775.1 Streptomyces sp. MZ04 | reverse complement strand
GAACTACAGCCCCTGCGAGCCCCTATGCCCAGCTCCAGCCCGCGCCCGCGCACACGCCCCCACCACTTCGCCGCAATAGACCTAGGCGCCTCCACCGGCCGCGTCATGACAGCCCAGGTGACCCCGAACGAACTCACCCTCACCGAAACCCACCGCTTCCCCAACCGCCCCGTCCGCACAGCCGGCACCCTGCACTGGGACATCCTCGCCCTCTACGCCGGCGTCCTCGACGGCCTCCGCGCCGCAGGCCCCGTGACCTCCGTCGGCATAGACGGCTGGGCAGTCGACTACGGGCTCCTGGACGCGGACGGTGCGCTCCTGGGCAACCCGGTGCACTACAGGGACACACGCACCGAGTCCGCGCCGGAGAAGGTGTGGGCAGCCATGCCCGCACCCGAGCTCTACGCGGCGACAGGCATCCAGCACGCCCCCTTCAACACCCTCTACCAACTGACCGCCGCCCAAGGCACCGCCCAACTCGCCGCCGCCGAACGCCTCCTCCTCATCCCGGACCTCCTCACGTACTGGCTGACCGGCGAACAGGGGACAGAGCTGACCAACGCGTCCACGACCCAACTCCTGGATCCGCACACCAAGACCTGGTCGCACGACGTCGCGACCCGCCTCGACATCAACCTCGACCTGTTCGCCCCCCTGCGGCACCCCGGCGACCCGGCAGGCCACCTGCTGCCGCACGTGCTGGAAGAGACCGGCCTCAACACCCGCACACCCACCCCCGTCACGACGATCGCCTCGCACGACACCGCGTCAGCGGTGGCCGCGGCCCCCGCCACCACCGACAACTTCGCGTACATCTGCACGGGCACGTGGTCCCTGGCCGGGATGGAACTGGCCGCCCCCGTCCGCACGGAAGCCGGCCGCGCGGCCAACTTCACCAACGAACTGGGCATAGACGGCACAGTCCGCTACCTCCGCAACATCATGGGCCTGTGGCTGCTCCAGGAGTGCCGGCGCACCTGGGGCAGCAGCGACCTCGAGCCCCTGCTTCGCCAAGCCGCCAACGTCCCCGCACTCCGCTCCCTGGTGGACGCTTCCGACCCCGCGTTCCTGCCCCCGGGCAACATGCCGCACCGCATCGCGCAGGCCTGCCGCTCCACAGGGCAGCCCGTGCCCAGCACCCCCGCCGAGACGACCCGCTGCATACTCGACTCCCTCGCGCTGGCGCACCGCCAGGCCATCGAGGACGCCCAGCGCCTCACGGGCAGGTCCGTGGACGTCGTGCACATAGTCGGCGGCGGCGCCCGCAACGCGCTGCTCTGCCAACTGACGGCGGACGCCTGCGGCCTTCCCGTCGTGGCGGGCCCCGCCGAGGCCGCCGCGCTCGGCAACGTACTCGTCCAGGCGAGGGCGCACGGACTGACGGCGGACCGACACGAGATGCGGGCGCTCCTTGCCCGCACCCAGCCGCTGGCCCGCTACGAGCCGGCGAGCGACCGCCGGACCCGGTCGGCATGGGCCGAGGCGTCTCAACACATCGCCGCACACCGACTCCCGTAACGCCGACGCAGCGCATACCCTGCATCCATCCGATGATCGACGAGGAGGAACCCGCGATGCGTGTCGCTCTGTTCCTGACGTGTGTCAACGACACGCTGTACCCGGACACGGGCCGCGCGGTGGTGAAACTGCTGACCAGGCTCGGTGTCGAGGTCGATTTCCCGATGGCGCAGACCTGCTGCGGGCAGGCGCACTACAACACCGGCTATCGACATCAGACCGAGCCGCTCGCCCGGCATTTCTCCGATGTTTTCGGGGCGGACGGGTACGACGCGATCGTGACGCCGTCCGGCTCGTGCGGGGCGATGGTCCGCGAGTTGTATCCGCGCATGGGAGAACGGGCTCGGGCCGAGGGGCGAGGAGAGAGCCTGGCGGCGGCGCTGGCACCCGTCGTCCCCAAGACGTACGAGCTGACCGAGTTCCTGGTGGACGTCCTCGGCGTGACGGACGTCGGGGCGTACTACCCGCACACCGTGACGTACCACCCGACCTGTCACGGCCTGCGCTCCCTCGGACTCGGGGAGCGGCCCGCCCGACTGCTCAAGTCGGTCAAGGGACTTGAGCTCCGCGAGCTGCCGGGCGCCGAGGAGTGCTGTGGGTTCGGCGGCACGTTCGCGTTGAAGAACTCCGATGTCTCGGCGGCGATGGGCGCGGACAAGGTCCGCAACGCCGAGTCGACGGGTGCCGATGTGCTGTGCGCGGCGGACAACTCCTGTCTGATGCACATCGGCGGGACGATGACCCGCCTCAGGAGCGGCGTGCGTCCGGTCCACATCGCGGAGATCCTGGCGAGCACGGAAGAGGAGCCTCTGGCATGAGCGGCACATTCGTAGGCATGCCCGCCTTCCCCGAGGCCGCCCGCGAGGCCGTCGGGAACAAGACCCTGCGCGCCAATCTGCGGCACGCCACGCACACCATCCGCGACAAGCGCGCCAAGGCCGTCGCCGAGCTCGACGACTGGGCGCAGCTGCGCGAGGCGGGCAAGCGCATCAAGGACGAGACGCTCCGCCATCTCGACCGGTATCTGGTCCAGTTGGAGGAGGCGGTCACGGCCGCGGGCGGCACGGTGCACTGGGCGGCCGACGCGGACGAGGCCAACCGGATCGTCACCGAGCTGGTGAAGGCCACGGGCGAGTCCGAGGTCGTCAAGGTCAAGTCGATGGCCACGCAGGAGATCGGCCTCAACGAAGCCCTGGAGGCCGAGGGGATCAGCGCCTACGAGACCGACCTCGCCGAACTCATCGTGCAGCTCGGCAAGGACCGCCCCTCGCACATCCTCGTACCCGCCATCCACCGCAACCGCGGCGAGATCCGCGACATCTTCACCCGCGAGATGAGCGAGTGGGGCCGCCCGGCGCCGGACGGCCTGACCGATACGCCCGCCGAGCTCGCCGAGGCGGCACGGCTCCATCTGCGCGAGAAGTTCCTGCGGGCCAAGGTCGGCGTCTCCGGTGCGAACTTCATGGTGGCCGAGACGGGCACGCTCGTCGTCGTCGAGTCGGAGGGCAACGGCCGGATGTGTCTCACCCTCCCCGAGACGCTGATCTCGGTCGTCGGCATCGAGAAGGTCGTGCCGACGTGGCGGGACCTCGAGGTCTTCCTCCAGACACTGCCCCGCTCCTCCACGGCCGAGCGCATGAACCCGTACACCTCGATGTGGACCGGGACGACGGACGCGGAGACGGCCGACGGGCCGCGCGTCTTCCATCTCGTGCTCCTCGACAACGGCCGCACCGACACCCTCGCCGACGAGGTGGGCCGGCAGGCGCTGCGCTGCATCCGCTGTTCGGCCTGCCTCAATGTCTGCCCCGTCTACGAAAGGGCCGGTGGCCATGCGTACGGCTCGGTCTATCCGGGCCCCATCGGCGCGATCCTCAGTCCTCAACTCCGCGGCACCCAGAGCGAGATCGACGCGACGCTCCCCTATGCGTCGTCGCTCTGCGGCGCCTGCTACGAGGTGTGTCCGGTGGCCATCGACATCCCCGAGGTCCTGGTCCATCTGCGGGAGCGGGTGGTCCAGGGCGGCGAAGTGATCAGGAACGGCACGAAGGTGACACTGCGGCCCGCGAAGGGGCACGCCGCCGAGCGGGCGGCCATGCGCGCCACGAGATGGACGTTCGGCAGGCCGGGGGCGCTGCGCGCCGGCCAGCGCCTCGCCTCGCGCACCCGGCGCCTCCATCCGCGTACCCTCCCCGGCCCCGGTCGGGCGTGGAGTGCGACGCGGGACCTGCCGCAGGTGCCCGCGGAGCCGTTCCGCGACTGGTGGCAGCGGACGGACGGCGGCCGGGCAAAGGGGAGCGGGACGAGGAGCGGGAAGAGGAGCGGCGAGTGAGCAGCAGAGACCTGATCCTGGGTCGGGTGCGGCGAGCCCTGACCGACGTACGGGACGACGTACGCGACGACTCGCGGCACGGCGACGTGGCGTACTCCTACGGCAGTGCCGTCGAGCGCGGCTATCTGCGTGAGCACGGCGATCGCACCACGGATCAGACCGTCGACCTGCTTGCCGAGAACCTCGCGGACTACCGGGCGATCGTGCACCGCACGCAGGCCGGGCGGCTGCCGGACCTGCTGGGGCGGCTGCTCGCCGAGCGGGGCGCGCGCAGCGTGCTCGTGCCGCCCGCGCTGCCGCCCGGCTGGCTGCCCGCGGACGGCCCGGACCGCGTCGAGGATCTGGCCGCGCACACCGCCGGGGAGCTGGACGCGGTCGACAGTGTCGTCACCGGCTGCGCGGTCGCCGTCGCCGAGACCGGCACGATCGTCCTGGACGGTGGGCCGGACCAGGGCCGCCGCCGCATCACGCTCGTCCCCGATCACCACATCTGTGTCGTTCGGGTCCCGGATCAGGTCGTCGCCTCGGTCCCCCTGGCACTCGAACGGCTCGACCCCGCCCGGCCGCTGACGTGGATCTCGGGACCGTCCGCGACCAGCGACATCGAACTGGACCGGGTCGAGGGCGTGCACGGCCCGCGCAGGCTGGAGGTGGTGCTGGTGAGCGGAGTGTGAGGGCCGCGGTTAGCGTGAGTGCATGATCCGGTTCGAGCAGGTGACCAAGCGCTACCCGGACGGCACGACTGCTGTGGACGACCTCTCGTTCGAGGTCGCCGAGGGTGAACTGGTCACGCTCGTCGGCCCGTCCGGGTGCGGCAAGACGACCACGATGATGATGGTGAACCGGCTCATCGAACCGACTTCGGGCCGCATCTTCGTCGACGACGAGAACATCGCCGCTGTCGACCCGGTGCGCCTTCGCCGCCGCATCGGCTATGTCATCCAGCAGGTGGGGCTCTTCCCGCACCGGACGATCCTCGACAACACGGCGACCGTGCCCGCGCTGATCGGCTGGAAGAAGGGGAAGGCGCGGGCGCGGGCGGCGGAGCTGCTCGACCTGGTGGGGCTCGACCCGAAGACGTACGGATCGCGCTATCCCGAGCAGTTGTCGGGCGGTCAGCGTCAGCGGGTGGGGGTGGCACGGGCGCTGGCGGCCGATCCGCCGGTCCTCCTCATGGACGAGCCGTTCGGGGCGGTCGACCCGGTGGTGCGGGAGCAGTTGCAGGACGAGTTCCTGCGGATGCAGGCGGCTGTCCGCAAGACGGTGCTCCTTGTCACCCACGACATCGAGGAGGCGGTCCGGCTCGGGGACCGGATCGCGGTGTACGGGCAGGGGCGCATCGAGCAGTTCGATACGCCGGGGGCGGTGCTCGGCACTCCGGCCACGCCGTACGTCGCCGAGTTCGTGGGCGCCGACCGGGGCCTGAAGCGGCTCTCGGTCACCGAGATCCAGGCCGACGACCTGGAGCAGCCGTCGGTGACCCGCCTCGACGAGCCCGCCCCGCAGGCCGCGGCCCGGCTCCGCGAGCAGGACGCGCGCTGGGCCGTCGTCCTCGACGCGGACGGCGATCTGCACGGCTGGGTCGGCGTCGACGAGGTGGCGCTGGCCGGTGAGGGCGGCAAGGTCGGCGACCTGGCCCACCGGATGAAGGCGTGGGTCCCCGTCGGCGCGCCCCTCAAGCAGGCCTTCGGGGAGATGCTGCAGCATGACGCGGGCTGGGTGGCGGTCCTCGACGGGGCCCGCTTCCTCGGCGTACTGACCCCGGCGAAACTGCATGAGGCGCTGCGCCGCTCGGTGGACGCGGACGCGCAGGGCGTGCCGCGGGATCAGGTGGATTTCGACTCAGTGGCCGACGCGTAGGCCTTGCCGGCCGGGGGTGCGGTGTCCGGGCGGGCCCGAGTCCTTTGCGCCTGCGGCGAGCGGAGATCTGTCAGCGCACAACCCCTAACGGGCAGAGGTAGTTCGGCGCCGCCGAATTCCGCCGTCCGGCTTGATCGCCGTTGCGGCGGAGAGGGGGTGCCCGCCCCGGCGCGGAGGGGGACCGCCCGGTCCCGGCCGGGGACTGCCCGCCCTGCGCGGTGAAGTCACAGCAAGCCCTTCTCCTCCAAATAAGCCCGTGCCACGTCCTCCGGAAGCCTGCGCCAGCTGTCGACCTGTTCGTTCATGGAGGCCAGGTCCGTCGTCGTCAGGACGGCGTTCAGGCGGCCGAGTGCGTTCGCGACGCCCTCGCTGCCCGCGCGGGAGCGGTTGACGACCGGGACGATGTAGTCGGCGTTCTGGAGTTTCTTGTCGTCCTTCAGCAGGACCAGGCCGAATGCGTCGAGGGTGGCGTCCGTCGACGTGGTCAGGACCATCTGGTCCTGGCCGCTCTGCACGGCCTTCTTGGCCTGCGTCGTGCCCACGCCCTTGGGGTCGACGGCGGTGATGTCGATGCCGTAGACCTCCTTCAATCCCGGTGCGCAGTACGGGCGTTGCACGCATTCGTCGCCCGCGGCGAGCCGCACCGGCAGGCCTGACCTGCCGAGGTCGCTGAGTGTCTTGAGCCGGTGCTGCCGGGCGTAGGACGCGGTGACCGCGAAGGCGTTCTGGTCGACGGCCTTGCCCGGGTCGAGGACGGAAAGGCCGCGGGGTGTGGCGAGGTCGCGCAGGGCCCGCATGGTGGTGGCGAGGTCGGGCGAGCCGACGGGCTCCGCGTCGGCGCCGTTCTTCTTGGCGTTCAGCCAGTCGGCGAACGTCGCCGCGTACTCGGCGACGACGTCGATCTGCCCGGATTCCAGGGCCGGTTCATAGAGCTCGCGGTTGGCCACGGAGAGGATCTCCGCACCGTATCCGGCCTTGTTGAGCAGCAGTGAATACATCTGGGCCAGCAGATCGCTCTCCGTGAATCCCGCGGAGCCGACGACCAGGTGGCGGTTGTCGCCGGGCGGCGCGGTGACCTCGCCCTGGGTCTCCAGGGACGGCCCGGACGCGCAGCCGGACAGGATGACGAGCGCGGCGACGGCCAGCAGGGTCGGCCCGGTGCGCCGTCTCATCCGGCCCGCCCCTTGCCGCCCCGTGCCCACGCCGGGGCAAGGCGCTCGCCGATCTCGAAGAGTGCCTCGACGAGCAGCGCGAACGCGGCGACCAGGACGGCGCCCGCGACGACCTGGGGAGTGCTCGCGAGGTTGAAGCCCGCCGTGATGATCCGGCCGAGTCCCCCGCCGCCCGCGAGCGCCGCGATGGTCGCGGTGGCGACGAGCTGCACCGCGGCGATACGCACCCCGCTGAGCACCAGCGGCATCGCGAGCGGCAGTTCGACGCGCCACAGCATCTGCCGCCCCGTCATCCCCATGCCGCGCGCGGCCTGCACGATGCTGCGGTCGACGCCGCGCATGCCGACGTACGCGTTGGTGAGCAGCGGCGGCACGGCGAACAGGACGAGTGCGACGACGGTGGGCCCCTCGCCCCAGCGGCCGAGGGGAGTCAGGAGCAGCAGGACGAGGACCGCGAAGGTCGGGACCGCGCGGCCGACGTTGGAGATGTTCACGGCGAGCGCCCCACCCTTGCCGAGGTGGCCGAGGACGAGCGCGACGGGCAGCGCGATCAGACAGCTGATCAGCAGGCACACCACGGTGAGGACGAGGTGCTGGGTGAGGCGGTGCCAGATGCCGTCGTCGCCCGACCAGTGCGCCGCGTCGGTGAGCCACTGCCAGGCCTCGCTGAGGGTGTTCATGAACGGACCGCCCTCGTCCAGGGAGTCAGGATCCGTTGTACGCCGAGCAGCAGCAGGTCGGCGGCTACGGCGATGACGACGCACAGCACGGAGGCGGTCAGGACCTGTGCCTTGAAGTACGTGTTCATGCCGGCGTAGATGAGGTTGCCGAGCCCGCCGAAGCCGACGATCGCGCCGACCGTGACGAGGGAGACGGCGGAGACGGTGGCGATCCGCAGGCCCGCCATCGCGGCGGGCAGCGCGAGCGGCAGTTCGACGGTGAGCAGCAGCCGGATCGGTCCGTAGCCCATGCCGCGGGCGGCCTGGCGGGTGTCCTCGGGGACGCCGCGCAGACCGGCGAGGATGTTGCGGACGAGCAGCGTCAGTGAGTAGAGGACGAGTCCTGCGACGACCAGGGATGCGGAGAGGCCGTACATGGGGAGCAGCAGCGAGAACATCGCGAGCGAGGGAATCGTGTAGAGGACCGTGGTGAGCGCGAGCACCGGGCCCGCCGCGAGGGCCCAGCGGCGGGCGAGGACGGCGAGCGGCACGGCCACGACGAGCGCGATGAGGACGGAGAGCGCCGTCAGTTGCAGATGCTGGACGACCGCGTCGAGGATGATCTGGCGGCGGGTGCTCAGATACTCACCGCAGATCCACTCGTTGCGCGCGAGGCAGTCGTCCGGGGGCGCGGTCACCTGTCCATTCCAGCGGGCGGCTGCGGGGGACGGCGCGTTCTGGTCGTCCGTACGAGGATTGACCTAGACCAATAATCAAGAGGTCTGCACCAATCAATCCGCACCCCTGACTCACCCAACCCCGCCGCACCCCCCGCATCGGCAATCCCCGAATCGGGTGGTTCGAACCGCCAGAGTGAATCGAACGCAAGATCACGGCCCGGTGGCCCGCCATCCCGGCCCTCCGGGACCGGCTTCGAACTTCAGCCCGAGACATCGCTCCCACATCACCGTTACGCACCACCACTCGGCCCCGTTTCCCGAGCGTCTGTCCGTACCGATGCCGCCAGGGAGCCCCATTGGAACTGCATGCCAACATCGTCGGTGTTCACCTTGTGTTCGAGCGGGCGGGCAGGGTACTGCTCGGACTTCGCTCCCCCGACTCCGCCTACGCCCCCGCCACCTGGCACCTCCCGGCCGGTCATCTCGAACGCGAATCGGCCACGGCGTGTGCCGTGCGCGAGGCGGGCGAGGAGCTCGGCGTCACCATCCACGAGCAGGACCTCCGGCTCGTCCACATCGTCCACCACCGGGACGGCGGCGACGGCAGGGCCAGGATGCAGCTCCTCTTCCACGTCCTCGCCTACGCCGGCACCCCGGCCATCCGCGAACCCGACCGCTGCACCGCCCTGGAGTGGTGGCCCTACGCCGCCCTGCCGTCCCCGCTCGTCGACTACACCGCCGTCGCGCTGACGGGCATCGCCGCAGGCCGTACGTACACGGAGATGGGGTGGGCGGCCGCATGACAAGCCAGAACACCGGCCCCGCCACCACGTCCAGGTCGCTGCCCCCTCCCCCGCCCGCGGAGATCAAGTTCGAGGGGAACCCCGGCAAGAACCCCCTCGGCGAGGCCTCCTTCCGGGACATGTGCTCGCGCCTGCCGTCGGTCCTCGCGCACACGACCCGGATGGCGTGGGAGACCGACCGCCGTGCCGTGCTGCTGCTCCTCGGCTGCCAGCTGCTCATCGGCGCCGGCGCGGCCGTGCAACTGGCCTTCACCGCCACGGCGATGCAGCCCCTCATCGGCGGTGGCGCCGCCGCCGACCGGCTGCGCTCGGCGCTGCCCGCGCTGTTGGTCATCGCCGTCGCGGCCGCCGTCACGCGGGTGGCCACCGCGCTCTCCTCGTACGCGGACGGCCGGATCACCCCGCGGCTGACCACCGGCGCCGACAGTGCCCTGGTCGAGGCGGTGTGCCGCGCCGAGGCCGCCGCGTACGCGGAACCGGGGTTCGCCGACCGGCAGGAGGCGGCCGAGATGGGCGTGACCCGCAGCCGGACGATGGTGCAGGACGCGACACGCTTCACGGCCGCCCTGGTCCGCATGATCACCGCGAGCGGCGTGCTCTCCGTACTGCATCCGCTGATGTTCCCGCTGCTCGCCCTCGCCGTCGTGCCCGCCGGAGCGGGGGCCGTCCTCTCGGCGCGCGTCACCTACGAGACGCACTACGCCAACGTCGGCGACCGCAACGTACGCCAGATGATGCGGTGGTGGTCGACCACCCCGAAGTTCAGCGACGAGGTGCGCGCCAACGGCATGACCGGGTACCTGATCCACTGGTACCGCGCCCTGTCAGGCCGGATCGACCGGCGCACTCTGGCGGCCGCGCCCCGGATGCTGCGCATCGTCCTCGCCAGTTCCGCCCTGGGCGGGGTCTTCCTCGTCGGCACCTGGGCGGCGCTGGCCTGGCTCGCCGTCACGGGACGTGTGGACCTGGCCGTCGCCGCCACGGCGGTCGTCGCCGTGCAGACGTCCCTCACCGCGCTCTCCCAGCTGGTGATCCACGGCGCGGCGATGTTCCACACCAGTCTCTACCTCGCCGACATGCGCTCGTTCCTCGACTTCGCCCACGAACTCGCCCCACAGCGCGGCCGGTCGACGGCCCCGGAGCAGGTGGCGGAGATCCGCGTCGACGAGGCGGTCTACCACTACCCCGGCAAGGAGGACCCGGCCGTCGACCATGTTTCGCTCACCCTGCGCCGTGGCGAGATCGTGGCCGTCGTCGGGGAGAACGGCTCGGGCAAGTCCACCCTCACGCGCCTGATCACCGGCATCTTCCTCGCCGACAAGGGCCGGGTGACCTGGGACGGAGTCGATCTCGCCACGGCGGACCCGGACAGCGTGTGGGCCCGCACCGGCCTGGTCGCGCAGAACTTCGCCCAATGGCCGCTGCGGGCCCGGGAGAACGTGACGCTCGGCCAGCCCCGCACCGTCGACGACGGGCCGGTCTGGGACGCCGTCGACACGGTCGGCATGCGCACCGCGATCGAGCAACTGCCGCACGGCCTCGACACCCTGCTGGCCCGTGAGCTCTTCGGCGGCTGCGAGCTCTCCGGCGGCCAGTGGCAGCGCCTGGCCTGTTCCCGCGCCCTCTACCGTCGGCCGCCGGTGCTGATCCTGGACGAGCCGACGTCGCAGATGGACGTCCGCGGCGAACGGGCCGTGCTCGACGCGCTGAAGGCGAGCGCCCCGGACCAGATCACCGTCGTCGTCACCCACCAGCTGGAGAACACCAAGGTGGCGGACCGGATCGTGGTGATGCGGCACGGCCGGATCACGGAGCAGGGGCACTACGACGACCTGGCCCACGGAGGGGGCCTCTTCGCGGAGCTCCTCGCCCTTTCGAAGGACCGCGGAGCCCGCTCGAAGGACCGCGGAGCCCGCTCGAAGGACCGCTGAGCCCTTTCGAAGAACCCGACCCTCCTCACCACTACACATAAAGGAAAAATAAGCGCAAAATGGATATGCGCGACGACTATGCCGCGATAGCTCTTCAGGCCTGCTCGAATCAGAGGAGACGAGTCTCATGGCCGACGTCTCACACAGGGGAGACATCACCCATCACCCCGATATATCCGAGATGCGGGATCGGTACGCCCGCGTGCTCGGCGGTCACGATGTGGCACTCGTGGACGGGCCTGTGTTCCTCACGGGCCTCTTCTGCGCCATATCCCCGTGGACGATCCACTTCGCCGCCAACCAGCCCACCCTCGCGACGCACAACCTCATCATGGGCATCGCGATCGCACTGCTGGCGGTCGGGTTCACCGTCACCCCGGCCAGGATGTACAGCCTGAGCTGGGCCATGTGCGCCATGGGCGTCTGGATGATCGTCTCGCCGTGGGTGGTGGGCGACAGCCCCGACACGGGCGTCATCCTCACCAACGTCATCATCGGCGGTCTCACCTTCCTGCTGGGCCTCGCATGCACCGGCGCGGCGGCGAAGGAGAACCGAGGGGCAAACACGTCTTGACGGAGGTCGAGGACTGAACGAGGGCGGCGGCCCCGGTCCCACCGACCGGGAGCCGCCGCTCGCCGCGCTCGGGGTCGTGGCTTTCGCCGCCCTCGGGACCAGCCCATTCGGGTCCTTCTCGGCGTGACCGGGCGCGCGGAGGCCATCGCCGTCGGGCGTTTGGGGTAACGGTGGCCTGGCCCCGATCACTTCGACAGGAGAACCGCAGTGCGACCTCACCGCGCCCTGGCCGCCGCCCTCGCCGCTCTGGCCCTCACCGGCCTTGCCCTCACCACTCCCGACGCCGCCCGGGCGGTGGCCGCCCCGGACGACACGAGCTACGCCGCCGCGTCAGGCGGCTGTCTGGTGAAGGGAACTGCCGCCAGCGACACCCTGAACACCACGTACACCGTGTCCGTCGCCGTCCCCTCCGGATGGCAGCAAGTCGCGGCCACCAGTGGCACCCTGCGTACCGCCGACGACCCGGTGACCACGCGGGTGGACTTGACGGACCTGTTCGTCGGGACCGTCGAGGTGTACCTCAAGAACGGCGACGAGGTGTGGGCCTCCTGCAAGGGCCGCTTCCCGCTCGGCCAGGTCGGCTGGGAGCGGCGTGCGGGCAATCTCGGCCACCTGATCGAGCCCTGACACACCGTCAACGCATGACCTCGTCGCTCGATCGCGCCGGCGGGCTACGCCCCGTTGTCCGCCGGCAACTATGAACTCTCCTCGACGAGCCGGGCGAGGTTGGCCAGGGCCATGCGGGTGCCCGTCTCGTTGTCGGCCGCCGGGACGGCGTCGGGGATGCCTTCGTGCACGATCACCACGTCGGTGCCGCCGTCCGCGCCGTCGGTGAGCGTCGTCGTCATCGTCATGACGCCGCGCAGTGCGGGATCCTCGGCCTCGAACTCGAGGACCTCCACGACCTGCTCGTCCGGGACGAGCCTGGCGAAGTGGCCGTGGTACGTGTCGGTGTGCGAGGCCGACTTGCCGGCGCCGTCCGGCGCGTCATAGGTGAGCGACACGCGGAACTCGCCTCCCTCGCGGGCGTCGAACGCGTGCACCTTGCTTGTCATGCCGCTCGGTACCCGCCATCGGGCGATGGCGTCCGCGGCGATGAGCGCCCGATAGACGACTGGGCGTGAGGCGTTCACGTGCCGGGAGATCCGGGTCGCGTACATACGCGTCAACGTAGCAAGCGAGGTCGGTGTGATTCGGGCATCGCGCCCGGTTCTGTTCCGCGACGCGCGGGGTGTGGGTGCCGGGGTGAGGGGCGAAGGGGCGGTGGAGGCCGGGCAGGGGACGGTTGTGCGCAGGACCCGGCCGGGCCGCTGTGGGTGCGGTGGCCTCGGGGGCGCGGCCCCGGCCGCTCGCGGTGGGGTGCGGGGGTGAGCCGATGTCCTGTGCGCCGTCCGGGATGTGAGAGACCGTCAGACGGTGATCCCGGCCCGCCCTTCGACGGCCCCGCCACCTCCCCGCCGGGACGGCGCAAAAGGCTCATTGCGGCACTAGTCAGGCGGCAGTAGAAGGGGCATTGACCCAAAAAGCGTTGCGGCCGCGGCGTCCAGAAAGGCATCACATCGCAGCTCTGAAACATCGAGCTCCTGAAACATCGCAGCTCTGACAGAAGCCGGGTGATCCAGAATGGCGCTAGATCCACACACTGCTGTGACGAACGAGCCGGAGGACAGTGCGGTATCACTGGCCGCCGAGCAGGAAGCGGTCCTGCAGCCGCCGTCCGAGGGCACGCAGGGCGAGACGCAGCACCCGACCGGCGAGGGGCTCGAGCACATCGAGGGCTACCGCAGGCCGGAACACTTCGCGCCGGAGGCCTGGACGGCCCCGACCGCCACGCTGCCCGACATCGGGGAGGCCTCCTTCGGCCCGCCGCCGCTGGCCCCCGAGACGGTGCACGGTCCCGATGACCGCGTACAGATCAACAACACCAGCGTCTACCCGTGGCGCGTCCACTGCTACCTGCTGATCACCGCCCGCGACAACGCGCTCTACCAGGGCACCGGCTGGCTGCTCGGACCGCACACCCTGGCCACGGCCGGGCACGTGGTCTACATCAAGGGCAGTGGAGTGGCGGGCCGCGACGGCTGGGTGAAGAGCATCCAGGTCATGCCGGGCCGCAACGGCGCGTCGCTGCCGTACGGCAGCATCACCTGCACGAGCTTCCGGTCGGTGCTCGGCTGGACGGACAACGGCGACGAGAACTTCGACTACGGCGCCATCATCACGCCCTCCAACATCGGCTCCACCACGGGCTGGTTCGGCTTCGGCGTATGGTCGGACTCTGATCTGCTCAAGACCACCGGCAACATCGCCGGCTATCCGGGCGACAAGCCGGGCGGGACCATGTGGTACGCGGCACGCGGGATCGACTCCGTCGCACCGCGCAAGGTGTACTACGACATCGACACCGCCGGCGGACAGAGCGGCAGCTCCGTCTACCGCATCGACAGCAACGGCCGCTATGGCTTCGCGATACACGCCTACGGCGGCTCCCGCGTGAACTCGGGCACCCGGTTCACCACTCCCGTCTTCAACAACTACGTGGCATGGAAGGCATGAGCGAAGGCCTATGAGCGGCAGTGGTTCGGCAGTACAGATCACCGGCGTCGTCCATGACGCCTCGGGCGCGCCGGTGGCGGGTGCTCATGTCCTGTTCACCAGCGGGCCCCGGCCGCTGCCGGACATCGCTGCCTTGACGGACACCGAGGGACGCTTCTTCCTCACGGCGCCCACCGCGGGCGCGTACACGCTCACGTGCCGGGCGGACCCGATCACGGGCCCGCCCGGCACCGCCGAGGCCACCGTCCGGGTCGGCGCGACCACCGGGGGCGCCGTCACCGAGCCGGTACGGGTCGAGCTGACGCTCGGCTAGACACCTCAGCTGGAGACCGTGCCGCGCTACTCCAGGTAGCCGCGCTACTTCAGGTACGGGCCGTCGGCGCCCACCTTGCCCGGATTCTTGTCGCCGGTGACGGCGTCGGCGTAGGTGCCGTCGGGGATGCCGGTGTAGGTCGCGGCGCCCGAGACGGTGACCAGGGCGAAGCTGTCGACCGTGCCGAAGGTGTAGCGGCGCTTGTACGCCATCTGGCCCTCGATGCCCTCGGTCGAGTACTGGCCCGACTGCAGCGCGGGCACGCAGTCGATCTGCTTGCCCTTCTGGAACTCGATCTCCGAGCCGTAGTAGAGGGTCGGGATGCCGCGGAAGGTCCACATCAGGGCCATGTTCTCGGCCCAGGCGTCGGCGCCGCCCGCGTACCGGGTGGAGGACTCGTTCGGTCCGTAGTCGTGGCTGTCGACGTACACGGTGTTGTACGTCGCGTCGTTGACGGAGTCGTCGGAGTCCTTGCCGTTGTTGTACGCGTTCGGGGCGTCGCCGAAGTTCATGTGCATCCGCATGTCGATGATGTTCATGCCGGAGAACTCCGTGCGGTCGGGGGCGTGGTAGCTGTTCCCGTCCAGGAAGGCGTTGTTGCTGGTGGGCTGGTTTCCGGTGCCCTGGGCCTGCTCGTACTCGTACATCTCCAGGGCGGCCGCCGCATCGTCCGCGTTGCACTCCTTGCGCTCCTTCCATGTGTAGAACTGCGCGGAGTGGTTCACCGAGCCGCGGTTCCACTTGTCGTTGACGAAGGCGTTGCCGGACGACGTGTGCTGGTTGCCGCCCCGGTTGTTGGACGCGTCGCCGTCGTTGAAGCGCGCGGTCATCGCGAAGTAGATGGAATCCTTGCGCGGATCACCGCCGAGCATGGTCGCCGAGTCCGCCTCGGCGGCCGCCTTCCGGGCGTCGTCCCCGCCAGGACTCTGGGTTTTCCTATGCCAGTGGGGGTGCCAGTGGGGGTGCCAGTGGGGGTGGCACTGGG
>NZ_SRIC01000203.1 GCF_004684775.1 Streptomyces sp. MZ04 | reverse complement strand
ATGAGCGTCTCGTGGGCTCGGAGATCTGTATAAGAGACAGCCCATGAACGCCCCGCCAGATAGTCGATCGGCGGTGCGTCCGCCGCCGCCGTGCCCGCCGTGCGCTGCCGCCGCGTCAGCAGGAGCAGCCCGGCGAAGAGGATCAGGAACGGGACCGCCGTACGGAAGCCCGTGATCTTCTCCGCGAAGTCGGCGTACCCGGCGACCAGGTTCTGCAGCACCCCGAGCCCGAGCCCGCCCGCGAAGGCCAGCGGGATCGACATGAAGCGCCCGAGCACGGCCGCGGTGGCCGAGACGAACAGGAACAGTGTGAAGTCGTGCGACGACAGCCCCAGCAAGGGAGTCGTCAGCACGCCCGCAAGCCCCGCGAGCCCCGACGACAGCATCCACGCCACCGACGAGAGCCGGTCCGCGCTCATGCCCCGCAGCTCCACCAGCGAACGGTTGTCGACCGCGGCCCGCAGCCGGAGGCCCAGCGGTGTGTGCCGCATCAGGACCCACAGGCCGACCGCCACCACGGCCGTCGCCACCCACGTGATCAGCTGGTCGGAGTCGATGCCGACACCGTCCATCAGCTGCCAGGACTTGGCGGGGCTCGGCCCGACTCCCGGCAGCCCGAACTGGTTCTCGGCGGGCTTCACGGAGGCGCCCGCGTCCTCCAGGAGTTCCACCACCCACAGGCCGAGCGCGGGCAGCGCGACGAGCAGCCCGATCGTCGCCACGATCTGCGCGGTCTCGCCCACCCGCGCCAGTTTGCGGAACATCAGCCGGTCCAGGCCCCAGCCGAGCGCGGGTGCCACCACGCAGACAAGGAGCAGGGCCGTCGGCACGGCGGGCCAGCCGAAACCGGAGTGGAGTTCGTAGAAGGTGAGCGCGCAGAGGTAGGCGGTCGCGCCGTGCGCGAAGTTGAAGAGGCCGGATGCTGAGTAGGACAGGACGAGGCCCGTGGCGAGCAGCGCGTACAGCGCGCCCGAGACGAGACCGCTCAGAACGAATCCAAGGAGGTCCGACATGAGGTGAGACGCCCCCGCCTGCTACTTGAAGGGGATGGGGTCGTAGCACTTGAAGGGCGCGGAGACCGCGTACTCGCCGCCCTTCAGCTGGACGAGCGCGCCGCAGCCGAACGACTCCTTCTGCCCCTTGGGCAGGGCGCGGTCGCCGACCATCGTGCCCTTGTCCGAGTAGCCGTTCGCCGCCTTCTGGAAGGAGGAGACGGTCAGGTCCTTGCCCGCTTTCTCGGCGACCGCGAGGAAGAGGTCGGCCGACATATAGCCGGTCATCATGTGCATGTTGAGCGGGACGTCCTTGCCCGCCGCCTTCCTGATGTCCGTCTTGAACTGCCGCATCGCCGCGGTGTTCTGCTCGAACGGCTGGAAGGACAGCAGGATGTGCACGCCGTCGAGCGCCTTCTTCGTCGCGCTCTTGGCGAGCAGGCCCGGGTCGTAGTCGGTCGGGTCGGTGAGCACGCCCTTGAAGCCCGAGCGCTTGACGGCCGTGAACAGGCCGATGTTGTACGGGGTCTGCATCACGGAGACGACCACGTCGGGCGCCTTGCCGCCGTCCGAGCGCAGGATCTCCTTCGTGTACGCCGACCAGTCGCTCGGCACCGAGGTCGCGGGCACCGTCGACTTGGCGAACGTCACCTGGTAACCGGCGGCGGCGAAGCTCTGCTTGTAGGTGCGGACGGCGAAGGTGCCCGCGTCGTTGTCGTTGGCGAGGATGGCCACCGACTTGCCCTTCGAGCCGTCCGTCACCTTCTTCAGGCCCTCGGGCCAGCTCTGCGTGATCGTGCCGCCCGGCATCGGCACCATGCAGCCGCCGAAGCCGTACATGTAACTCGGGCCGCAGAACGGCGGGATGGTGCCCCAGCCGAAGGTCGGCACCTTCTGCTTCTGGAGGAAGTCCGCTCCGGAGAAGGTGACCGAGCTCATCGGCGAGATCGCGAACACCTTGTCCTGCTGGACGAGTTTGCGCGCCGCCGCGAGATTCTTGCCGGGGTCCTGGCCGTCGTCCTCCGCGCCCAGGTAGTCGATCTTCCGGCCGTGTACGCCGCCGTCGGCGTTCGCACGGTCGAAGCGGGCCTTGGCGCCGAGGTCGGTGTCCTTCTTGCTGTAGCCGCTCGCGGTCGTCATGGAGACGATGCCGCCGACCTTGATGGAGTCGGCACTCACGCCGCGCGCGGAGCCGCCGGCTGTGTCACCGCCGTTCGAACCGCTGCTGTTGGAGGCGGAGTTGCAGGCGGTGGCAAGCAGAAGTGCGGCCACGGTGGCGGTGATGGTGCGGGTACAGGTGCGGATCGATCGCGACACGGGTCGAGCCCCCTCCGTCGAAGTGGGGCTGATTCTGTGCGTGACCTGATGAACCGTCAAGAACTGACGCGTCGGTAATTGATGAACCGTCAGAAACCCTAAAGGGCCTGTTACGCGCCGTAAAGGGCCTCGACCTCGGCGGAGTACGCCGTCTCGATCGCCTTGCGCTTGAGCTTCAGCGACGGCGTGAGCAACCCGTGCTCCTCGGAGAACTGGTGGGCCAGTATCCGGAACGTACGAATCGACTCGGCCTGCGAGACAAGGGTGTTGGCGGCCACCACGGCCCGCCGCACCTCGGTCTCCAGATCGGGATCGCGCACCAGGTCCGTGGGGGACATCGGCGGCTTGCGGCGCATGTTCAGCCAGTGCTCGACGGCTTCCCCGTCCAGCGTGACGAGGGCCGCGATGTAGGGCCGGTCGTTGCCGACGACGATGCACTGCGCGACCAGCGGATGGTCGCGCACCCGCTCCTCCAGCTGTCCCGGCGACACGCTCTTGCCGCCGGAGGTCACCAGGATCTCCTTCTTGCGCCCGGTGATCGTGAGGTAGCCGTCCTCGTCGAGCGCGCCCAGGTCGCCGGTGGCGAGCCAGCCCTCGTGCAGCGTCGCGTCGGTGGCCTTGGGGTCGTTGAGGTAGCCCTGGAAGACATTGCCGCCGTTGAGCCAGACCTCGCTGTCGTCCGCGATGTGCACCGTGGTGCCGGGGATGGGCTGGCCGACCGTGCCGTAGCGGGTGCGCTCGGGCGGGTTGGCGGTCGCGGCGGCCGTCGACTCGGTGAGGCCGTACCCCTCGTAGATCGTCACGCCCGCGCCCGCGAAGAACAGGCCGAGCCGCCGGTCCATCCCGGAGCCGCCGGACATCGCGTGCCGCACCCGGCCGCCCATGGCCTCGCGCACCTTGGAGTAGACGAGCTTGTCGAAGAGCTGGTGCTGCATCCGCAGGCCCGCCGAAGGTCCGGGCCCGGTGCCGAAGGCCTTGGCCTCCATGGCGTCCGCGTACCGCACGGCGCACTCCACGGCCTTGTCGAAGGGGCCCGACTTGCCGCCCTTCTCCGCCTTGCGCCGCGCGGCGTTGAAGACCTTCTCGAAGATGTACGGCACGGCCAGGATGAACGAGGGCCGGAACGCGGCCAGGTCGGGGATGAGCGCCGCCGCGTTCAGGCTCGGCTGGTGGCCCAGCTTGACCCGGCCGCGGACCGCCGCGACCTGCACCATCCGCCCGAAGACATGCGCCAGCGGCAGGAAGAGCAGCGTGGTCGCCTCGTCGCCGCGCCGGGAGTGGAAGACCGGCTCCCAGCGCCGGATGACCGTATCCGCCTCGAACATGAAGTTCGCGTGGGAGATCAGACAGCCCTTGGGGCGGCCCGTGGTGCCCGAGGTGTAGATGATCGTGGCGATCGAGTCGGGGGTGACCGCGCGCCGGTGGCGGTTGACCACCTCGTCGTCGATCTCGAGCCCCGAACGGTTCAGCTCGCCCACCGCGTCGGTGTCCAGCTGCCACAGCCTGCGCAGCTGCGGCAGCCGGTCGATCACCGAGCCGATGGTCATCGCGTGGTCCTCGTGCTCGACCATGGCGGCCGACACCTGGGCGTCGTGCAGCATCCAGAAGACCTGCTCGGCCGAGGAGGTCGGGTAGACGGGCACCACCTGGGCGCCGACCGTCCACAGGGCGTAGTCGAAGAGCGTCCACTCGTAGCGGGTGCGGCACATGATGGCGACGCGGTCGCCGAAACGGACCCCCTGGGCGAGCAGCCCCTTGGCGAGCGCCATCACCTGGTCGCGGAACTCCGCCGATGTGACGTCGCGCCACACGCCGTCGGTCTTGAGGCCGAGGGTGACGTGCAGCGGATCCTCAAGGGCATGGTCGAACACGACGTCGGCAAGGCCGCCCACCAGCGGCGCCGACGCCAACGGAGGGTTTGTGAACTCGCGCAATGATGCTCCTTGTGGCGCTCCGCACAGCGCCGGTGACGGTACCCCACCGCGGTGCCCGGCGGGAGAGGGTGACAGACCCCTCGGTAGGTACCGTCCACGCTGGTCAGCCGCTGAAATACGGCCACAAGGGGAGAGGCGGGACAGAATACTTACGGTTGGGTAAGTTTCGGTGGCGTAATCTCCACCGAATCTGTACGCAGCGGTTACGGCTGCGGCTGCCTCGCGAACGCCCGCTCCGGGGGTGCCGGAATCTCTGCCTCCGGTGCCTTGCGTGCGGACCGCACCATGACGAGGACCAGCACTCCGGCGACCAGACCCACGGCGCCCGCGACGACCGCCGCCGCGTTCAGACCGGAGGCGAACGCCGCCCGCACGGTGTGCTCGGAGAGCGTCCCACGGAGTGCCGCGGCGCCGCCGCCCGCGAGAGTGTGAGCCGCGTCATGACCCAGCGTGTCCTGCATGCGCGAGGTGAGCACCGTGCCGAAGACGGCGACCCCGAGCGCGTACCCGAGCTGGCGGAACGTGTTGACCGCGCCGCCCGCCATCCCCGAGTTCGCGGCCGGCACCGCGGCGAGTGCGGCGCCCGCGAGGCCCGGCGCGACCAGGCCCGTGCCGAGCCCGGCGAGCGCGAGCCCCGGGACGATCGCACCCCACGACGACCCGGCGTCGAGCATCGCGAGGGCGATCCCGCCGGCGCCGATCAGGAGCAGGCCCACGCCGATGGTCAGCCGTGCGGGCACCCCGTGCAGCAGCCGTCCGCCGACCGCGGCCACCACGAACGACGTCGCGGCCAGCGGCAGCAGCACGAGGCTGCCGGTCACCGGGCTCATGCCGAGCACGGTCTGCAGCCAGATCGAGAGGTAGGGGAACAGGCCGAACGCGGCGGCGTTGTAGCCGATCGCACCGAGCAGTACGCCCGTGAACGCGGGCGTGCGCAGCAGCCTCAGATCGAGCAGCGGATGCGCGACACGGCGCTCGACGGCCACGAAGCCGACGAGGGCGAGCACCGCGACGGCGAGGGTCACCGTGGTGACGGCCGACGTCCAGCCCTCGGATCCGGCCCGCACCACCCCGTAGGTCAAGGCACCCGCGAACAGCGCGAACGCCGCCGTGCCCGCCCAGTCGACCCGGCGTCCCGCCTGACCCTTCGACTCCGGCACCAGCCGCAGCGTCAACCACATCGACGCCACACTCACCGGCAGGTTCACGAAGAAGATCCACCGCCAGCCGGGACCCTCGGTGAGCAGCCCGCCGACGATCGGCCCCATCGCCGCCGCGGCCCCGCTCACCGCACCCCATATGCCGAGCGCGACGGACCGGTCGCGCCCCTGGTAGGCGGCGCCGAGCAGCGGCAGCGTGGTGGCGAACATCGCTGCGGCGCCGAGTCCTTGCAGGGCGCGGGCGGCCACCAGGACGTCCGCGTTCGACGCGAGCCCGCAGCCGAGCGAGGCCAGCGCGAAGAGCGCGGTGCCCGCGACGTTGAGCCGCCGCCTGCCCAGTACGTCCGCCGCGGCCCCCACCCCGAGCAGCAGCGCGGCGAGCGCCAGCGCGTAGCCGTCGATCACCCATTGCAGATCGCTCAGCGAGGCGTTCAGCGCCCGCGCCATGTCGGGCAGCGCCACGACCACGATCGTCACGTCCAGCAGCAGCATGAACGTCCCCAGGCATACCGCTGTGAGCGGCCCCCATGTACGCATCTCAACTCTCCTCGTACGACGCGTGTGTGTACGTCTCGTACGATGAGGCTCCGCCGGACGATCCCGGCCATCAGCCGTAGCAGCCCGAAGGAATTCGACAGTGAGGGGCACCACTGCAATGGAATCCGCCTTCGATGCTCAACTTCTGCACGCCCTGGAGGTCGATGGGCGCGCGCCCTTCAGCCGGATCGCGGCCGTCCTCGGCGTCTCCGACCAGACGGTCGCCCGCCGCTACCGCAAGCTGGTCGCCGACGGCGGCCTGCGGGTCGTCGCCGTCCGGGATCACGAGCGGCTCGGGCAGGAACAGTGGATGCTGCGCCTGCGCTGCGCCCCGGACAGCTCCCAGACCATCGCGAGTGCCCTGGCGCGCCGCCCCGACACCTCGTGGATCGGCCTCACCTCCGGCGGCACCGAGGTCATCTGCTGCACTCGGCCGCGCACCCGCACCGACCAGGACGACCTGCTGCTCGGCAAGCTCCCGCGTACCCCGCACATCGTCGACCTGCAGGCCCAGCAGGTGCTGCACCGCTTCTTCGGCGGCCCCAACGGCTGGCTGATCAAACACGGGCCGCTCAGCGCGGAGCAGGTCGCCGCGCTGCGGCCCCCGGCCGTCCGCACGCCGACGGCCGCGGACGGTCTCGCACGCATCGACCCGGAGGACGAACCGCTGGTCGCCGCGCTGGAAAGGGACGGCCGCGCGACGTACCCGGAGCTCCAACAGGCCACCGGACGCTCGGAGTCCGCCGTCAAGCGGCGCCTGGCGGGCCTGCTCGCCTCGGGTGCGATCTTCATCGACATCGAGTACGACGCGGCCCTCGTCGGCTACCACGTCATGGCGATGTTCTGGATCACCACCGCCCCCTGGGCCCTCGACACCGTGGGCAAGGCTCTGGCGGAGCACGAGGAGATCGCCTACGCCGTCGCCGTGGCCGGTGCCTCCAACGTCATGGCGAACGCCGTCACCCGCGACATCCCGGCGCTCTACGCCTACCTCAACGGCAAGCTGGGCCGCCTCGACGGCGTCCAGCACGTCGAGACGGCGCCCTACCTCCGCCGCATCAAGCAGCTCACCTATCGGCCGGGACCCCGCTAACGCCACCGCTGCAGCCGGTCCCCGCCCGCCAGGATCGCCGCCGCGAGGGCGTCCGCCGCCCCCTGCGCCGACGCCCGCCGATCCCCGTGGAGCAGCACGAAGTCGACCGCGCCCAGTTCGGGAAGGCCCGCCCGCTCCGGGACGCGGACCAGGCCCGGCGGGATGAGCCCGTGGGAGTGCGCCATCACGCCGAGTCCCGCGCGGGCGGCGGCGACCAGGCCGTTGAGGCTGCCGCTGGTGCAGGCGATCCGCCAGGCGCGGCCCCGCCGCTCCAGGGCCTCGAGGGCGAGCGCGCGGGTGATGCCCGGCGGCGGGAACACGATGAGCGGCACCGGCTGTTCGGGGTCGAGCCGCAGCCGCTCGGCGCCGATCCAGACGAGCTTGTCGTGCCAGACCAGCTCGCCGCGCGGATCCTCCGGGCGCCGCTTGGCCAGGACGAGGTCGAGTTTGCCGGCGTCGAGGCGCTCGTGCAGCGTGCCCGACAGCTCGACCGTCAGCTCCAGGTCGACCTCGGGATGGTCGTGCCGGAACGACTCGAGGATGTCGGTGAGCCGCGTCAGGACGAAGTCCTCCGACGCCCCGAACCGCAGCCGCCCGCCGAGCCGCGTCCCGGCGAAGAACGCCGACGCCTGCTCGTGCACCTCCAGGATCCGCCGCGCGAAGCCGAGCATCGCCTCGCCGTCCTCGGTCAGCTCCACGGAATGCGTGTCGCGGGCGAAGAGCTGGCGCCCGGTGGCGTCCTCCAGGCGGCGCACATGCTGGCTCACCGTGGACTGGCGCAGATTCAGGCGCCGGGCGGCCTGCGTGAAGCTCAGCGTCTGGGCCACGGCGAGGAACGTACGGAGCTGCGCGGGGTCGTACACGCTCCCCAGCCTAACGCGCCTATCGCGATCCGTGATGACAGTCAGAGCGGTGTACGGGATTCCCGATCGCGGTGATCAGGAGGATCATCAAGAGGGCACGATCTGAACCGAAACCGATGGAGCGAAGTGAAACGCCCGAGCCGGCCCTCCTGGATGCCGATCGACCCGTACATCCTGGCGCTGCTCGGGACCGTGGGGATCGCCGCGCTCCTTCCCGCGCGCGGCACCGGCGCCGACATCGCCTCAGGGGCCTCCACCGCGGCGGTATCGCTGCTCTTCTTCCTCTACGGGGCGCGGCTCTCCACCCGCGAGGCACTCGACGGACTCAAGCACTGGCGGCTGCACGTCACCGTCCTCGCCTGTACGTTCCTCGCCTTCCCGCTGCTCGGGCTCGCGGCCAAGGGACTCGTCCCGTACGTGCTGACCCCCGCCCTCTACAGCGGCTTCCTCTTCCTGACGCTCGTGCCGTCCACGATCCAGTCGTCGATCGCCTTCACCTCCATGGCGCGTGGCAACGTGCCCGCGGCGATCTGCGCGGGCTCCTTCTCCTCGCTCGCCGGCATCGTCCTCACCCCGCTGCTCGCGGCCGCGCTGCTCGGCAACAGCGGGGCCGGGTTCTCCGCGGACTCGCTGATGAAGATCGCGCTCCAGCTGCTCGCGCCGTTCCTCGTGGGACAGTTCCTGCGCCGCTGGATCGGCGGCTTCATCGCACGGAACAAGAAGGTCCTCGGCCTCGTCGACCGCGGCTCGATCCTGCTCGTCGTCTACACCGCGTTCAGCGAGGGCATGGTGCAGGGCATCTGGCACCAGGTGACGCCGCTCAGGCTGGCCGCGCTGCTCGGCGTCGAGGCGGTGCTGCTCGCCGCGATGCTCGCCCTGACCTGGTACGGGTCCAAGCGGCTCGGCTTCGGGCGCGGGGACCGGATCGCCATCCAGTTCGCCGGGTCGAAGAAGTCCCTGGCCGCCGGGCTGCCCATGGCGAGCGTCCTGTTCGGCGCCCAGGCCTCGCTCGCCGTACTGCCCCTGATGCTCTTCCACCAGATGCAGCTGATGGTCTGCGCGGTGATCGCCAAGCGGCGCTCGCGCGATCTGGAGGACTTCGTCAGCGAGCCGTCGCGAGGCGAAGAGACACGAACCGCGGTCGGTACAGGGACACGTTCCGGCTGACGTTCGCCTGCGCGCTCGCGGGCGTCGCGTCGAGCCAGTTGACGTCGTAACTGAGCAGCAGCCGCCCGTTCTCGCTGAGCGCCGGATGAGCCTGCGGGTTGTACGCGGCCACGTCCTGCCGTGCCGCGCCGTCCTTGGGCAGGGGCGGCGCGAAGCTCTTCGTGGGGCCCCGCCAGGGTCCGGTGGGCGAACAGGCCCAGTAGGAGGTCACGGTGGTCAGGCCCGCGGTGCCCGCGGCCATCGTGAACAGGACGTACGTACCCTCGACGCGCACCACCGTGAACGCGCTGCCCACGCCCCTGCGCTCACCGTCCCCGAGCACGGCCCGCGGTTTCCCGCTCTTCGTCCAGCCCTCGCCGTCCCAGTACCGCCACGCGGCGGGCTCGGCGAGCCTGCCCTGCGGCACGCGTGCGACGTACGCGTGCGAGGCGGGCCGCGCCGCCGCCTGCCCGTCGTTGCCGCCGAAGACATACGTCCAGCCGTCGTCGTCGACGGCGGTGGTGCCATAAAGTACGCGTTTGTCCGGGTCCGGCACCGACTGCTGGTCGGAGACCTTGACGATGCCCTCGACCCGCAGATCGGGCAGCGAGAGGGTGGCGACCTCGGTGCCAGTGGGCACGCCGTAGATCCACGGCCCGGTCCCGGCGGACCGGGTCCACAGCAGGACGCGTACGACGTCGTCCGACGAGCCGGGGGAGCGCGGCTCCACCTGCGCCGCGACCGGCCAGCGCCACTGGTTCGGCGCCGGGTCGGGGAAGAGCGGGGCCGGCAGGGTGCGCTGCGGGATGCCCGAACGGGACATCACCACGGCCGAGTTGCGCACCATCGGCGTCGTCGCGTCCCGCCAGGTGTGCGGCTGGCCCACCGGATTGGGCGGCGCGTGCACCTGGCCGAGAAAGGTGTCGGAGAACAGCCAGAGCAGCCGCCCGTCCGGAAGGCGCACCGAATGCGTGCCGTCGCCGCCGGTCCAGTCGTCCGTGCGTGCCGTGTCGTCCCCGTAGCGGGCGAACACGCCCGTGGTCTCCTCGTCGGCGGACCACGACGAGACGGTGCGCGCCTCGCATGCCGCACCGACCTGCCGGTCGTCCGGGAGGGCGGTGAGCAGCACGGCCGCGCAGACCAGGGCGAGCAGCAGGACCAGCGTGGTCCTGCGCGCGCCCCAGCCTGCGTGTTTAGCTCGGTCGGCGGGCACGAGCGGGACGTTAGTTGCTCGCGCGGATGTGGTCCATGGGAAGCCATGCGACGGTGTCCCGCGTCACAGGGGTCTTCGCGGCCCCGTCCGTCCCCAGTTCCGTGAGCTCGGCATCGCTCAACGCCCGGTCGTAGACCCTTACTTCGTCGATGGATCCGGCGAAGTGGGCGCGGCTGTCGACCCGCTGGCCGACATGGAAGCCGTACCCCGAGTTGCGGGTGACCGTGCCCGGGACGTCGGCGGCGGTGACGCGCGTGCCGTCGATCGACAGCGTCAGCTGCCCGGCGCCCCGGCGCAGCGCGATGTGGTGCCACTGGCCGTCGTTGTACGCACTCGTGGTGCGCACGGAGGCCGACCTGGGCGGGGTGGCGCCGTCCCGTGTCGTGATCAGGCCCGTGACGCGGTTGCTCGCGGGTTCGCCGCGCAGCCACACCTGCGGCTGGTTGGTGCCGATACCGCCCATCCAGAGCAGCGGCTGCTCACCGCTGGTCGCGGAGTAGCGGAACCACAGCGATGCGGTGAAGTCCTTCGCGCCGAGCGGGAGTTGACTTCGGTAGGGCAGCCGGACGGCGTCGTCCGTGCCGTCGAAGGCGAGAGCCCTGCCGAACCGTCCTTCGGTCGTCGATGCCCCGCCGAGCACGGCGGCGGGCTTCGCGTACGGCGCGCGGTCGGCGGTCGTCGGGTCCGGGCCGCGGCGCGGCTGCAGCCAGTCCTCGGTGAAGCGCGCGAAGCGGATCTCGTCGCGGGCGTCGACCGCCCCGCCCTCGTACATCAGACCCACGTGCTCACCGTCGGCCCGCACCAGGTCCGAGTAGCCGGACCAGTCCGTGGTGACCGTCGTGCCCCGGTCCACGCTGTCCCAGGTGCGGCCGCCGTCGTAGGAGGAGCGGATCTGCATCGTGCGGCGGCGGTCCGGGTCACCCGGGCAGGCGAGCAGCATCCGCTTGCCGAACTGGAGCGTGGAGCCCTGCACTTGGGGCGTGTACAGGTCCGGGACGGCCTTGAACGGCGCGGCGAAGCTGTCGCCCCCGTCGCGGCTGACCGTGTGCGTGCGATGCCCGAGATCGGTGCCGTCCTGCTCGCGCCCGCTGACGTAGAGCGCCCCGTCGGGACGCTCCGTGATCGTCATCTCGGACGGCTTCTGACGGAACGTGCCGTCCTGGGCTATCGGGTACGAGTCCTTGGCGCCGATCTTCCAGTTCTTGCCGCCGTCGTCGCTGACGATCAGCGCCGCGTGGTTGGCGGTGACCCGACTGCCGTCCCACGTCTCGGTGTTGGCGGTGAAGACGAGCCTGCCCGCGTGCTCGCCGCGGGTCAGCTGGAGGCCGTGCACGGGGCCGGTCGCGTACCAGGAGTTCCAGTCCTTGGGCAGGATCTGGTCGCTGAGATCGCGCGGCGCCGACCAGCTGCGGCCGTCGTCGTCGCTGTACTGCAGATGCGGGGTGCGATCGCACGGCACGTCACAGTTCTTGCCGTCCGTGCGGCCCGTGTTGTACGTCTCCGCCAGGACGATCCGGCCGGTCCCGCGGTCCACGATCGGGGCGGGGTTGCCGTGGGTGTCGCCCGCGCCCTCATTGATGACCTGGAGCGGACTCCAGGTGCGGCCGCCGTCGTGCGACCGCTTGACGACGATGTCTATGTCGCCCGCGTCGCTGCAGTCGTTGACCCGCCCCTCGGCGAACGCGAGGAGCGTGCCCTTCACCGTCTTCACCACGGCGGGGATGCGATAGCAGGCGTACCCCGGATCCTGCGAGGCCTTGAACAGGACCTGCTGCTCGAAGCCCGTCGCGGGGGCGTCGGGGGCGGCCTGCGCCGAAGGCGCGGGCAGCAGCGCCCCGAAGGCGACGAGGGCTAACGCGGTCGTGGCCGTACGGAGAGATCTGAGGCGTACACGGAGACCTGATGGCATGAAGCGGCCCACCCTCCAAGGTGACTGGACATCCTGACATCCCACGTCCAACGTGCGCCACAGACGCTACTTGGGGCGTTCGGCAGCCCACAAGAAGCGCGCGAAGGGTGAATACGCGTCACCTGGTCAGGGGATCAGAACGGATCTCGGCACCGAGGTGTGGCGGGGCCGGGACCCCGCCGGCGCAGGGGGCGCTCCCCGCCGGCCGGGGTCCCGCCGCCGTGCAGCGGGGAGCCGCCGGTCAGCCCTGGGAGGCCGCGGCCCGCACGGCGATCCGGTGCTCGCCCGCGTACACGTTCATGGAGGAGCCACGCAGGAAACCGACCAGGGTAAGACCGGTCTCGGCGGCGAGATCGACGGCGAGCGATGAGGGCGCGGAGACGGCGGCGAGCACCGGAATGCCCGCCATCACCGCCTTCTGCGCCAGCTCGAACGAGGCACGACCCGAGACGAGCAGCACGGCACGCGACAGCGGAAGGCGACCGTCCTGCAGGGCCCGCCCCACGAGCTTGTCGACCGCGTTGTGCCGGCCCACGTCCTCCCGGATGTCGAGGAGTTCACCCTCCTCGGAGAAGAGCGCGGCCGCGTGCAGCCCCCCGGTCCGGTCGAAGACCCGCTGCGCCGCGCGCAGCCGGTCGGGGAGGCTCGCGAGCAGCTCGGTCCCGAGCCGGACCGGGGGAGTGTCGGAGATCGGGAAGCGGGCCGTGGTGCGCACGGCGTCCAGACTCGCCTTGCCGCACAGGCCGCAGGACGAGGTGGTGTAGACGTTGCGTTCGAGGGTGATGTCGGGCAGGACGAGCCCCGGGGCGGTCTTCACGTCGACCACGTTGTACGTGTTCGAGCCGTCGGAGGTCGCCCCGGCGCAGTAGACGATGGACTGCAGCTCGTCCGCCGAGCCGAGCACACCCTCGCTCACCAGGAAGCCCGCCGCGAGCGCGAAGTCGTCACCCGGCGTGCGCATGGTGATGGCCAGCGGCTTTCCGTTGAGCCGGATCTCCAGGGGTTCCTCGGCGACGAGGGTGTCGGGCCGCTCGGTGACGTGCCCGTCCCGGATGCGGATGATCTTGCGTCGCTCCGTGACTCGTCCCATGTCTTGATCAGTCCCGGTTCTGTACGTGCTGGTAGCCGAAGCGGCCCTTGATGCAGAGGTTGCCGTGGGTCACCGGATTGTCGTGCGGAGAGGTGACCTTCACAATGTCATTGTCCTGCACGTGCAGGGTCAGATTGCAGCCGACTCCGCAGTACGCGCACACGGTCGTCGTCTCCGTCTGCGCCGCCTCGTCCCACGTACCGGCGGCCCGCATGTCGAACTCCGACTTGAAGCTGAGGGCGCCCGTCGGGCAGACCTCGATGCAGTTCCCGCAGTACACGCACGCGGAGTCGGTCAGCGGCGCGTCGTGCTCGACGGCGATCCGCGCGTCGAAGCCACGGCCCGCCACGGAGATCGCGAAGGTGTTCTGCCACTGGTCGCCGCAGGCGTCGACGCACTTGTAGCAGAGGATGCACTTGTCGTAGTCGCG
The DNA here is from genome assembly GCF_004684775.1 of Streptomyces sp. MZ04. GTDB lineage: Bacteria > Actinomycetota > Actinomycetes > Streptomycetales > Streptomycetaceae > Streptomyces. The sequence goes on along the minus strand of NZ_SRIC01000203.1, from coordinate 1,704 downwards.
TACGTAGAGGTCGTTGTCGACCTTGGGCTCTTCCTTCAGCCGGGCCGCATCCGGGCCAAAACGGTCGGGCTTCGCCTCGTACTCCTTGAGCCAGCCCGCGACCTTCGGGGTCGTCGACAAATCGACGGACGATGCGAGGAGTTCGAGGACGACCTTGCGGCTGTGCCGGGTGCGCTCGGTGTCGGTGCGCACGCTCATGCCGGGCTCGGCGCGGCGGGAGCAGGCCGGGGCGAGCGTCCGGGCGCCCTCCACCTCGACGACACACACCCGGCAGGCGTTCTTCGGGGTGAGGGTGTCGCCCTCGCAGAGGGTCGGTACGTCCTTGCCCGCGGCCCGGCAGGCGTCGAGGATGGTCGACCCCTCCGGCACCCGGGCGTCCTGCCCGTCGAGCGTGAACTCGACGAGGCGGCGCGGGATTCCCAGCGGTACGGCGGTCACTTGTACGCCCCCAGGCGGTCGATGGCGGATTCCACGGCATTCCAGGCGGTCTGGCCGAGCCCGCAGATGGAGGCGTCCCGCATGGTCCGCCCCACCTCGCGAAGGAGCGCGATCTCGCCTGCGGCATCGGCCCCCGTCCGCTCGACGATCCGATGCAGGGCCTCCTCCTGACGGACGGTGCCGACCCGGCAGGGCACGCACTGGCCGCAGGACTCGTCGCGGAAGAATTCGGCGATGCGCAGCAGGACGCGGGGGAGCGGAACGGTGTCGTCCAGGACGAGTACGACGCCGGAGCCGAGGGTGGTGCCGGCGTCCCTGGTCCCCTCGAAGGTGAGCGGGATGTCGAGCTCATCGGGCCGTACGAAGCCGCCGGCCGCGCCGCCAAGGAGGACGGCCCGCAGGTTGTCCGGCTTCCCGGCGAGGTCGAGGAGCTCGCCGAGGGTGGCGCCGAAGGGGAGCTCGTAGATGCCGGGCCGTTCGACGCTTCCGGAGACGCAGAAGAGCTTGGGCCCGGTGGACTTCTCCGTCCCTATGGCGGCGTAGGCCTGCGCTCCCATGGTGAGGATGGGGACCACATTGACGAGGGTCTCGACGTTGTTCTCGGCGGTGGGCTTGCCGAAGAGCCCCTTCTCGACGGGGAAGGGCGGCTTGGAGCGCGGCTCTCCTCGGTACCCCTCGATGGAATTGAAGAGGGCGGTCTCCTCGCCACAGATGTACGCGCCCGCGCCGCGCCGGATCTCGATGTCGAAGGCGTATCCCTGGCCGAGGACGTCGTCGCCGAGGAGGCCGCGTGCGCGGGCCTGGGTGATGGCGTGCTCGAGCCTGCGGAGGGCCCGGGGGTATTCGCCGCGGAGGTAGAGATATCCCTGGTGGGCGCCGATCGCGTACCCCGCGATGGTCATCGCCTCGATGAGCGCGTACGGATCGCCCTCCATGATCACCCGGTCCTTGAAGGTGCCGGGCTCGGACTCGTCCGCGTTGCAGACGAGGTAGTGGGGGTGATCCGGCTGGGACGCCGTGGCCTGCCACTTCCTTCCCGTGGGGAAGGCGGCGCCGCCTCGGCCGAGGAGGCCGGAGTCGGTGACTTCGCGGATGACTTGGGCGGGGCCGATGGCGAAGGCGCGGCGGAGGGCGGTGTAGCCGCCGTGGGAGCGGTAGTCGTCCAGGGAGGCTGGATCGACGGTGCCTATGCGGTGGAGGAGGGTGAGGCCTGCTGGTCCGGCTTGCGGGACGGCGAGGGAGGCCGGGGGTTCGGGGTCTGCTTGG
>NZ_SRIC01000202.1 GCF_004684775.1 Streptomyces sp. MZ04 | reverse complement strand
GTTCCTGGAGAGTGGGGCTTCCTCTGCTGGGGGCACCTCTGGAGGGGCTTCCGGTTCCGACTCTGGCTCCGGCTCCGGCTCTGGCTCTGGCTCTGGCTCTGGCTCCGGCTCTGGCGGTACGGGGCGGCGGCGGGGGCGGCGTGCGGCTGAGGCTCCGCAGGGGCTTGAGGTTGCGCAGGGTGTTGAGGCTGCCGCTGGGGCTGAGGTTCCTGGTGCTTCGGAAGCGGCCGGTGTGGCCGGTGTGGCCGGTGCGGCCGGTGTGGCTGCTTCGGCTTCGGGTTCGGCTTCGGGTTCGGCTTCGCAGGCTGAGGGGTCGCAGCCTTCCGGCTCTGGCGCTGGCTCCGGCGGTACGGGGCGGCGGCGTGCGCGGCCCAGTGCGGTGGAAGGTGCCGGGGGCTCGGCGGGCGCTTTGGAGTCCGTGAGCTCTGTCGGTGCTGTCGGTGCTGTCGGCTCTGTGGTCACCGCTGCCGAGCATGCGGCCGGGTCCGCCGCTCGGGGGCAGACTGTGCCGCCGCAGGGCGTTCCCGTTCCCGCGGGCGCGTCGGCTCCCGGGGCTGCTTCGGGGCGGCGTGCGCGGCGTGACGGTGATCAGTTGGCGTTGCCCGCGCTGCCTTCGGGTGGGGCGCAGGAAGCTGCTGAGGGGGCCGGGGCTGCCGGTACCGCTGTTGCCGTCGCCGGTGCGCCTGCCGGTGAACCCGGCGAGGCCGCGCCGCGTCCGACCGGGCGTCGACGCCGTGCGCTGGCCGCCGCCAAGGAGCGGGCCGCCGCCGATGAGGCACCCAGCGGGCGCGTGTTCGCGCTGCCGCCCGCCAAGGCTGACCAGGCCGACACCGGTCAGCACGAGGCGGCGCTGCACCACCCGGGCGACGACCACACCCCGCCGCAGCCGCACCCGGCGGAGACGCCGACGGGACGCCGCCGGTCGCGTCCGGCACCGGCTGCCGCGCCGAGTGCGCCTGCTGCGGCCGCGTCTGCTCCCGCGCCTGCCGCGGCCGCCACGCAGAGCACCCCGCCCGCCGGTGTGCCCGCGCAGGCCACCACGTACGGCGAAGGAACTTCCACTGCCGCCAAGGGCGTGCCGACGCCCGGCCGGGGTGTCGCGCTGCCGCCCGAGCGCGGGCCGCAGGCACGGGCCGCCCAGCCGCTGCCCGCCGAGGCCGCGCCCGGCGACCCCAACTCGACGCAGGGGCGCGCGATCAGCGTGCGCACGCTCGGACAGGGCGTGCCGTTCGGCCAGCAGATCGCCGAGCAGCAGCGCAACCAGCCGGCGTTGCCGCAGGGCACGCAGAGTCCGCGTATCCCGCAGGCACCACAGCCTCCGCTGCCGCCGCAGGCTTCCCAGACTTCCCAGGCGCAGGCTCCGGCTTCCCAGGGTCCGGCTCAGCCCGCATCGGCTCAGCCCGCATCCGGGCCGGCCGAGCAGGCCCCCGGAGCCGCCGGACCGCTGCCGCCCCAGGCGCCGGTTCCGGCCACCCCGGCGGAAGGCACGGCCGCCGCCCCGCTTCCTGAGCAGGCTCCCGCGCAGCCATCGGCGCAGGGGCACACCCTCGGTGGCTCCGGTCGGCGGCGCAGGCTGTCCACGCCTCCCGAGCCGACGGCCGAGGAGCGCCCCGAGACCGCGGCGCGCCCGCATCCGCAGGCCGCTCCAGCTCCCGCTCCAGCTCCCGCTTCGGGTGCCCAGCCGCAGTCCCGTATCGGATCCGCCACCGAGGGCGCAGGCCGTGCGTACGCGATCGGCGCCCCGGACGAGGACGCCGACGAGGGTCCGGAGCCGCTGGACGGTCCCGGCGGTGCGGTCGAGGTCGCCAACCGGCCCCAGCCGCAGCCCATGGACGACGAACTGCCGCCCGAGCCGCTGGACAACCCGCGCCGCCTCCTCGTCTGGCCCGCGCCCGACGTCACCACCCAGCAGGCGCTCAGCGACCGCGGCTACCGTCCGGTCATCGTTCATTCGCGCGAGGAGGTCGACGCCCAGATCGCGGCGTTCCCCGCCGCGCTCTTCGTGGACCCGCTGACCGGCCCCATCACGCGTACGGCGCTGCAGTCCCTGCGCACGGCCGCCGTCGCCGCCGAAGTTCCCGTGCTCGTCACGGCGGGACTCGGACAGGCGACGCGCGAGGCCGCGTACGGCGCCGACCCCGCCGTACTCCTGAAGGCCCTCGCGCCCCGCGACAGCGAGCAGCACCCGCCGCGCGTCCTGCTGATCGAGGAGCACGAGGAGATCGCGCAGGCCCTGACCGCGACGCTGGAGCGGCGCGGGATGCAGGTGGCGCGGGCCGAGAGCGACGCGGACGCGGTGACGCTCGCCGCGCAGATGCGGCCGAATCTGGTGGTGATGGACCTGATGCAGGTGCGTCGCCGGCGCGCCGGAATCATCGACTGGCTGCGCGCCAACGGCCAGTTGAACCGCACCCCGCTCGTCGTCTACACCGCCGCCGTCGACGAGACGGAGCTGCCGCGGCTCGCGGCGGGGGAGACGGTGCTGTTCCTGGCCGAGCGCTCGACGAGCGGTGAGGTGCAGGGCCGCATCGTGGATCTGCTGGCGAAGATCGGTACGAACTAGGCCTCAGGGCACGGTGATACGCCGCGCCGCTCCGGCTCCGGCTCCGGCTCCGGCTCCGGCTCCGGCTCCGGCTCCGGCGAGGGAGCGGCGTATCGGCCGGCGTCACGGCGTATCGGCCGGCGTCACGGCGTATCGCTCGGCGTCAGGCCTCGCGTCAGAGCTTCGTGACGTCCAGCTCGCCGTCCGCGTACTGCCTGCGCAGCACCTTCTTGTCGAACTTGCCGACGCTCGTCTTCGGCACGGCGGGCACGATCGCCCAGCGCTCGGGCAGCTGCCACTTGGCGATGGTGCCCGCGAGGAAGTCGCGCAGGGCCGTGTATTCGAGGCTCGCGCCCTCCTTCAACACGACCGTGGCGAGCGGGCGTTCGCCCCACTTGTCGTCGGGGACGGCGACGACCGCCGCCTCCGCGACATCCGGGTGGGACATGATCGCGTTCTCCAGCTCGACGCTGGAGATCCACTCCCCGCCCGACTTGATGACGTCCTTGGCCCGGTCGGTGAGGGTCAGGAATCCGTCGGCGGTGATGACACCGACGTCGCCGGTCTTCAGCCAGCCGTCCGCGCTGAACTTGTCCTCGGGCTTGAGCACGTCCTCGCCGGCCCCGCCGTAGTACGCCGCCGCGATCCACGGGCCGCGCACCTCGAGCTCACCCGCCGACTCGCCGTCCCACGGCAGGTGTTCGCCGCCGGGGCCGACCAGGCGTGCCTCGACTCCGGCCGGGAAACGGCCCTGGGTGAGGCGGTAGTTGAACTCCTCGTCGGTGCCGATGGCCTTGGCCGGCGGGCGGGCGACCGTGCCGAGCGGGGAGGTCTCCGTCATGCCCCAGGCGTGGCAGACCCGCATGCCCAGCTTGTCGAACGCCGCCATCAGCGAGGGCGGGCAGGCCGAGCCGCCGATGGTGACCTGGCCGAGCGAGCTGACGTCGCGGGGCTTCGCGGTGAGTTCGGCGAGCAGGCCCTGCCAGATGGTGGGCACGGCGGCCGCGTGCGTGGGCCGCTCCGACTCGATCATCTCGGCGAGCGGCGCGGGCTGCAGGAAACGGTCCGGCATCAGCATGTTCACGCCCGCCATCAGCGTGGCGTGCGGCAGGCCCCAGGCGTTGACGTGGAACTGCGGGACGACGACGAGCGTGGTGTCCGCGTCCGTGAGGCCCATCGACTCGCTCATGTTGACCTGCATCGAGTGCAGGTAGATGGAGCGGTGCGAGTAGACGACGCCCTTGGGGTCGCCGGTGGTGCCGGAGGTGTAGCACATGGCGGCGGCCGTGCGCTCGTCGAGCTCGGGCCAGTCGTAGGCCGTGGGCTTTCCGGCGATCAGGTCCTCGTACTCGTGGACCTGCGCGGTGACTCCGGCCAGCGGCGCGCGGTCGCCGGGGCCCGAGATCACCAGGTGCTCGACGGTCGGCAGCTGCGGGAGGAGGGGCGCGAGCAGGGGGATGAGGGAGCCGTTGACGATGATGACGCGGTCGGCCGCGTGGTTCACGATCCAGGTCAACTGGTCGGCGGGCAGCCGGAGATTGAGGGTGTGCAGGACGGCGCCCATACAGGGGACCGCGAAGTAGGCCTCGACATGCTCGGCGTTGTTCCACATGAAGGTGGCCACGCGCTCGTCGCCGTCGACCCCGAGGTCCTCGCGCAGCGCGTGCGCCAGCTGAGCCGATCGTTCACCGATCTCACGGAAGCTGCGGCGCTGTGGAGCGGCCTCGCCCGTCCATGTCGTGACCTGCGACGACCCGTGCACGGTCGTCCCGTGCCGAAGGATGCGGGTGACTGTCAGCGGTACGTCCTGCATCGTGCTCAGCACGGCGTCCTCCCGGTGGGCGCGCGGCATTCATCCGGGGCGGCTCCCGGATGACCTACCTGGCAGTAGGGCTCGCCAGATTCTTGCTGCATACCGCACGGTATGTCACTAGTCCGGGAGAAGAAAGGTCCGGCGGAGCTGCGTGGATCACTGGCCGGGTGTGCATGCGGATCACCGTGCGGGCGTCCGTAATCACCGGACAGGCGTCAGTTCCGGGTCCTCGCGCAGCTTGCCGAGCGCACGCGACACCGCGCTCTTGACGGTGCCGATGGACACCCCGAGCACCTCGGCCGTCTGCGCCTCGCTGAGATCCTCGTAGTACCGCAGGACGACCATCGCCCGCTGCCGCGCCGGCAGCTTCATGATCGCGCGCCACATGGCGTCCCGGAGCACCTGCTGCTCGGCCGGATCCCCGACCGGCGTCACCTCGGGCTCGGGCAGTTCGTCGCATGCGAACTCGTCTACCTTGCGCTTGCGCCACTGCGAGGTACGGGTGTTCAGCAGAGCCCTGCGCACATAGCCGTCGAGGGCACGGTGGTCCTCGATGCGGTCCCATGCGACATACGTCTTGGTGAGAGCGGTCTGCAGCAGATCCTCTGCATCGCTCGGATTCGCGGTCAGCGAGCGTGCGGTGCGCAGCAACACGGGCTGACGTGCCCGTACGTAGGACGCGAACGACGGATACGCCGAAGGACTCGCCGTCCGCGTCGCGGCCTTCGATGCGCTGGTGCACATGGGCACCATGGATACGGTCATGGCTCCACGCTAGAAGCGCCCCCTACTTCAGCGGATCGGCCGCAGGTCCCGAAGCAGTGTCCGCCTCAGGTTGTACGAGGGGTGGTAGCTCCACCTCCTGAAGGTGGAGGAGGCGGAGCACACCCCTGAGGGTTCATCCCTGAGGGTTCATCCCTGAGGGGCCCCTTAGCGGACCGGGGCCATCAGACTCGCGGACCTGGGCCGTCGGGCTAGCGGACCTGGGCCACCGGACTAGCGGATACCTGGGCCGTCGGGGCTAGCGGACCCGGGCCGTCGGACTCGCGGATACCTGGGCCGTCGGACTCGCGGACCTGGGCCACGGGACTAGCGGACCGGCCGTCGGACTCGCGGACCTGGGCCACGGGACTAGCGGACCTGGGCCACCGGCGCGTGCACGAGGCTACGGTCGATCAGCAGAGTCCGTCCGCCGTGCCGCTCCTTCACGTTCCCCGCGAACTGGTGGATGCGCCGCGCGGGGTGCCAGGCGTCCCGCCGCAGCACGGGCTCACGGTACAGATCCGGGGACGTGCGCCAGCGGGCGAACCACATCACCTCCGGCAGGTCCCGCACCCCCGCGCGCCGCGCCGTCTCCATGTGCCGCACCCCGGAGTCCGCGCTGCTGTAGAACCCCGGCACATACCCCAGCCTGCGCACCTCCCGGTCCCACGCCCGCACGAAGGCGAGCGTGGTGCGCGCGCACTCCTCGTTCCGATAGCCATACGCCTCCATATCCAGGTAGAGCGGACTGTCCCGCTGCATCCCGAGCGCCTTAGCCCTGCTGACCGCGTCCCGCCCCTCGCTCGTCCCCTCCCTCCAGGCGTCCTGTCCGATGCGTACGTCCTGCTTGCTATCCGCGATGACACACGGCGACTGCGACCCCACGTACAGCGGAAGGACCCGCCAGCCCATCCCCTGCACCGCGCGCATCCAGTCACGGCTCAGATGGGCCTGCCGCTTGCACGCCCGGCCCCGGCCTCCGAAATAGACGCCCACCGCTCGATAGTCGGAACTCTCCCAGCGGCGCATGGTGCCCAAGGGCGGGGCGTGACAGGTGTCGAAGGCCCATCCACGGAAGGTCGACACCTCGGCGGCGGCCGCCCGGCCTCGATCGGATGCCGACCAGCCTCGACCGGGTGCCGCCCAGCTTCCACCGGGTGCCGACGCACCGTCAGGGCTGCTGCCGTCACGACTACCCTCACGTCTGCCGTCAGGTCTGCTCGTGGCGCCCGTCGGCGCCGCGCACAGGGCCAGCGTGGTCAGGGCGAGAGCGAGGACAAGTCCCGTGATCGTTTTCCGGCAGCGCATACGCCGAGTGAAGGGCCCAGTTCCCGCGCCCCGGCCGGGACACGCCCCGCGTTCAGCCGTCCGACCCCAGAATCAGCCCCGATGTGGGGACCCCGGTGCCCGCGGTGACCAGGGTGCGCGCGGCGCCCGGTATCTGGTTCACGGACGTGCCGCGCACCTGTCGTACCGCCTCCGCTATCCCGTTCATCCCGTGCAGATACGCCTCCCCCAGCTGTCCCCCGTGTGTGTTCAGCGGCAGCCGCTCCTCCGCGACGAACCCGGCCGCCTCACCCGGCCCGCAGAAACCGAACTCCTCCAGCTGCATCAGCACGAACGGCGTGAAGTGGTCGTAGAGAATGCCCACGTCGATATCTGAGGGTGCCAGACCCGAACTCCGCCACAACTGCCTTGCCACCACGCTCATTTCGGGCAGCCCACTCAGGTCGTCGCGGTAGAAACTGGTCATCTGCTCCTGCGCCCGCCCCGCGCCCTGGGCCGCCGCCGTGATCACGGCCGGCGGGTGCGGCAGATCCCGGGCCCGGTCCACGCTCGTCACGACGATCGCCTGCCCCCCGTCGGTCTCCTGGCAGCAGTCCAGGAGCCGCAGCGGCTCGACGATCCAGCGGGACTCGGCGTGATCGGCGAGGGTGATCGGCTTGCCGTAGAAGTAGGCGGCCGGGTTCGTCGCCGCGTATTTCCGGTCGGTGACCGCGACATGGCCGAAGGCATCCGGAGTCAGGCCGTAGGCGTGGAGATAGCGCTGGGCCGCCATCGCCACCCACGACGCGGGGGTCAGCAGTCCGAACGGCAGGGACCAGCCGAGCGCCGCGCCCTCCGCCGACGGCTCACGATGCTGCACCCCCGAGCCGAATCTGCGGCCAGAGCGTTCGTTGAACGCCCGGTAGCAGACCACCACTTCGGCCACTCCGCTCGCCACCGCCAGCACGGCCTGCTGGACGGTCGCGCACGCGGCGCCGCCTCCGTAGTGGACGCGCGAGAAGAAAGAGAGCTCCCCGATCCCGGCCGCCTGCGCGACGGTGATCTCCGGGTTGGTGTCCATCGTGAACGTGACCATGCCGTCGACATCACCGGGAGCCAGTCCCGCGTCGTCGAGCGCCGCGCCCACCGCCTCCACGGCGAGTCTGAGCTCACTGCGCCCCGAGTCCTTGGAGAACTCGGTCGCCCCGATGCCGACGACGGCCGCCTTCCCACCGAGCCGATCGCGCGCCCGCACGCTCATGCCGCGCCCCCTGTAGGCACTCCACCCGATGTCGGCACTCCACCCGAAGTCGGCACTCCAGCCGAAACCGGCACCGTGACCGTGACCGTCCCGGTGACGTGCTTGCCGATGCCGTTGGCCCCGACCACCTTGACCGTGGCCGTGTCGCCCTCGACCTGCTCGACGGAGCCCGTCAACACCATCGTGTCCCCCGGATAGTTGGGCGCCCCGAGCCTTATCGCCACCTTGCGGAGCACGGCGCCGGACCCGAAGTGATCGGTGACGTACCGACCGACCAGGCCGTTCGTGGTCAGGATGTTCATGAAGATGTCGGGGGAGCCCTTCTCCTGTGCCGCCGCCGCGTCGTGGTGCACGTCCTGGTAGTCCCGCGACGCGATCGCACCGGAGACGATCAGCGTCCGCGTGACCGGGATGGACAGCTCAGGCAGCCTGTCGCCCACTTTCATCCCGCCGCCATCGCTCACCGCCACGCCACCAGTCGCCCCGACGCGCCCGCTCATCCCCTCGCCCCCGCCCATCTCACCGCCTCCTCTCATACCGTCTCCTCCTCAGCGATCAAGTCCCCCAACTCCGCGAGCACTTCGCTCCCGCACCCCAGATACGCGTCCAGCTGCCGCCCCCACAGGAAGTGCCGGTGCACGGGATGGTCGAGGTCGGCCCCCATGCCTCCGTGCAGATGCTGGCCCGCGTGCACGACCCGCTTGCCCGCCTCCGACGCCCACCAGGCGGCGGTCAGCGCATGCGCGCCGTACGCCAGCGATTCATCGCGCCGCCAGGCCGCCTCGTACGCCGTGACCCGTATCGCCTCGGTGTCCATATAGGCGTCCGCCGCCCGGAGTTGGACCCCCTGCTTGGCCGCGAGCGGCCGCCCGAACTGCTCCCGTTCGTTGGTGTGGGCGACCGCGCGGGCCAGCGATCCGGCGCACACGCCCGCCTGCAGCCCCGCGAAGGCCGTCCGCGCACTCGCCAGTACGTCGGCGTAGGCCCCGTCCCCGCCGAGCCGCTCCCCGGGAGTCCCGTCGAGCACCAGACGCCCGGCCGCCCAGGGCGCCGTCAGCTCGACCGGCTCGGTCTCCGCGTCGGCCACCCGCACCATCCACAGGCTGTGGCCGCCCCGCCGTATGCGATCCGGCACGGCCACCAGGACGTGCGTGGCATCCCGCAGCCACGGCACCCACGGCACCGTTCCGGTGAGCGTCCCCGTCAGTCCGGCCTCCCCATCCTGAGCGGAGGCCACCACGCCGCCTCCTGCCGGAAATGCCCCAGTGGCAACCGCCGTGCCCTCCCGCAGCCCCGGAAACAGCCGCCCCCGCTGCTCCTCCGTGCCATGGACCGCCACGGCGAGAAGGCCATAGACACAGCTCGCCGCCAGTGGCACCTGTGCCGTCACCCGACCCTGCTCCTCGAGCAGCAGCACGAGCCCGAGAAGCCCGACGTCCTCCACCGCGCCCGGCAGCCCCGCCGCGCACAGCGCCTTCCACAGCTCGGCGTCCGATCCCGTCCCCGCCTCCGCGAGCCGCTCGGGCGTGGACAGGTCCCCGAAGATCTCCGCCGCGAGCTCCCGCGCGGCCGTCTGCTCGTCCGTGGGTGTGAAGTCCATGTCAGAGCTCGCCCCCTTCCATGGCCTCGACGGGCCGGAACACCGGAAGCTCCAACTCCTTGTCCACCCGCTGGAATTCGAGCCGCACGGGCTGCCCGATCCGCACCTTGTCGCTGGGCACGCCCACCACATTGCTGACCATGCGCACGCCCTCCGCCAGGTCGATGAGTGCGACGGCGTACGGGGGATCGAAGGCGGGGAAGGGCGGATGGTGCATGACGACATACGAGTAGACGGTGCCCCGGCCGCTCGCCTCGACCGTGTCCCACTCCAGCGATCCGCAGGCGTTGCAGCCCGGCAGCCAGGGGAAGCGCAGTGCCCGGCAGTCGCCGCAGCGCTGGATCAGGAGTTGGTGGCGCGCCACGCCCTCCCAGAATCCGGCGTTGTCCCTGTTGATGACCGGGCGAGGTCTCTGGCCCTGCGGTTTCCGCCGCGCGGGTGCGTACTTGAGGATCCGGAAGCGATGGGTCCCTGCCGGTTCGCCGCCCGCCCGGACATCCATCCGCGTCGTGACGAAGTGGCCCGTGCCCAGCTTCGTCGTCTTGCGCTCCGAGACCGATTCGATGACCGCGTCGAAGGTGATCTCGTCCCCCGGCCGCAGCGGCCGCAGATACTCCTGCTCGCAGTCAGTGGCGACCACCGACGTACAGCCCGCGCCGTCGAGCAGGGCGAACAGTTCGTCGTAGGCGGGCGAGCGCCCCTGGTGTCCGGAGAGTCCACCCATCGTCCACGCTTGAAGCATGGTCGGCGGCGCGATCGGATCCGCCCCGGAATAGGCGGAGTTGGCGTCCCCCATCGCCTCGCACCAATGCCGGATCATCGGCTCGTTGACCGGGTCCTTGCCCACGCCCGAGGTGGCGGCCGCCCTGCCCTCGAAGACCTTCAGCGCCTCGTACGAAAGATCGCTCATCGCCGTCCCCTCCGCATCCCGAGCCGCATCGTCGCCACGATCTCCCGCTGCACCTCGCTCACCCCGCCGCCGAACGTATTGATCTGCGCCGCCCTGTTCATCCGCTCCAACTCCCCCTCACCGCCCGTGCCGAGCGCCAGGGCCCCGGGCGATCCGGCCCTCACCAGACCCGCGTCGCCCGTGACTTCCTGACATATTCGGTACACCTCCACGGCCGATTCGGTTCCCATGAACTTCACGCCGCTCGCGTCTCCGGGCGCCAGCCGGCCCGCCCCCACATCACCCACCAAACGCCAGTTGACCAGGCGCGTAGCCGCAAGCCGCGCCCGCGCTTCGGCCAGTCTCGAACGGACCCACGGAGCGTCAATCCGACGCTCGCCCGTCACCGGATCGGGTGTACGCGCGAAGGCGACGGCCGCCGCGTAGAAGTCCTCGGCCTGCATGCCGATCGCGGCAAGTGCCACCCGCTCGTGGTTGAGCTGGTTGGTGATGAGCCCCCAGCCGCCGTTCTCCTCGCCGACGAGGTTCGCGGCGGGCACGCTTATCCCGTCGTAGTACGTCGCCGTCGTGGTCAGCCCGCCCACGGTCTCGATCGGCGTCCACGAGAACCCGGGCGCCGTCGTGGGCACGAGGATGATCGAGATGCCCTGGTGCTTTGGCGCCTCGGGGTCGGTACGGCAGGCGAGCCAGATCCAGTCGGCGTTCTGCGCGTTCGAGGTGAAGATCTTCTGACCGTCGACTATCCACGCATCGTCGGATCCGTCCATGACACGCACCGCCCGCGTACGCAGCGAGGCCAGGTCCGTCCCCGCCGACGGCTCGCTGTAGCCGATCGCGAAGACGAGATCGCCGCTGAGGATGCGCGGCAGGAAGGAAGCCTTCTGCTCCTGCGTGCCGTACTTCATGAGGGTCGGCCCGACGGTGTTCAGCGTGACCATCGATACGGGCGCGCCCGCGCGATAGGCCTCGTCGAAGAAGACGAACTGCTCGTCGGCGCCGCGCCCCTGCCCGCCGTACTCCACGGGCCAGCCGAGGCCGAGCATGCTGTCGGCCCCGATGCGCCGCAGCAGTCGGCGCTGCCCCTCCAGGTCCTCGCCTTCGGGCGGTCCTCCCGGCATCAGATCGCGGAAGTACGCGCGCAGTTCGGAGCGCAGCTGCTGCTGGCGTTCGGTGGGGGCGAGGTGCACGGCGGCGGCCTCTCCTTCGCGTACGGGCGTCGCACCGACAGGGATTTCTGACTGTCCGTCAGAAACCGTGCGAGTGTCAAGAGATCACCCCGGATACGAAGCACGGGAGCCCTACCGGTGACAATGCGGGCCCGAACACGCCTGCGCGGCGGTGCACATGCACCGCCGCGCAGACCGTCACACACCCCGTCGAGCCGGCCCAAGGAGCAACCCCCAGACGGCCGTTACCTCACCAGAGCTCGGTGAAGTTGACCGCGATGTTCTCGTTCGACTGGTCGATCGCCGTGAACCCGGAGCCGTTCACCTGAGCGTTGTTGTTCTGGTTCGAGGCGCCGTTGCCGACCGCCTGCTGCTGCGTCGTGTTCGAGTTGCCACTGTTGTTGCCGCCGACGCCACTGCCAGTGACGGTGGCCACGCCCGCGTTCGATCCGTCGTCCGCGAAGGAGCCGTTGTCAGCCATCGCGACACCCGAGAAGAGCGCGGCGGCCAAGGGCAGGGCCGCGGCGGCGGCGATGACGCGAGCGGTACGGATGCTTGCCATGTCAATTCCTCCAGAACGGGAGGTACGCACCGGCGATGTGCCGGGAGCACCGGAAGTACGGCTTGTTTCGAGGCAGTTGGCCGACCGCCTCGGGTTCTGCACGACGTCGCGAGTCCAGAGTTGCCCACCGAATCCCCGGCGAACCACCCCGGAAGCCCCGATTCCCTCGCAAGCGTGAGTACAAGTCGATAAACATGCCTCACACCGCCAAAGCCCCAGCTCAGCCCCGCGCGACCCACCCAAACCCAGGCGCCGCAAGCGCTGAAGCGTTCCCGCATGACACGAGGAAGAGGGCCCTCATCCGCGCTTCCGGCGCGTGTCGAGCCCTCCCCCTCTTCCCTTCTTCGAACACTCGTACGAAAATAGCGGCATGGCCACCATCGACCGCCATGCCACAGCGCTCGCACTCGCCCACGCCCTGTCCGCAGCCGAGCGCGGCCTCGCCGTCATCCCGCTCTCCCGCACCAAGCTGCCGGCCCTGCGCTCCCCCCACCACGAGCAACCCGAACCGACCCCCTGCCACGGCGAATGCGGCCGCCCCGGACACGGCGTGTACGACGCGTCGACCGATCCGCGCCGCATCCGCGAGCTCTTCGCCGCCGCCCCCTGGGCCAGCGGATACGGCATCGCCTGCGGGCTGCCCCCGCACCATCTGATCGGCATCGACCTGGACACCAAGTCCGGTACGGACGCCTCGGCCGCCCTGCGGGAGCTGGCGCTGCGCCACCTGTTCACCATCCCGGCCACGGTCGTCGTGGTGACCCCGAGCGGCGGCCGCCACATCTGGCTCGCGGGCCCGCCCGACGTCGTCATCCCCAACTCCGCGGGCCGCCTCGCCCCCGGCATCGACATCCGGGGCGCGGGCGGCTATCTCGTCGGCCCCGGCTCGCGCACCGAGCACGGTGTCTACAGCACCGTGCCCGGCACCGCGCAGCTCCCGCCCGGCGCATGCCCGCCCGCGCTTCTGCGGCTGCTCATGCCGCCGCCCCGCGCACACCACACCGGGCCTTCGAAGCCGCAGGTCCAACCGGGCCAGGGGCTCGTCCAGTTCGTGCTCGCCGCGCACGAGGGCCAGCGCAACACCCGTCTCTTCTGGGCCGCTTGCCGCGCGTACGAGAACGGCATCGGCGAGGCCCTGTCGGGCGAACTCACCGATGCCGCACTCCGGGTCGGCCTGACGGAACGCGAGGCCCGCTCGACGATCGCGTCGGCGGCCCGGCTCACAGGGCACGCCTAGCAGCCGCCCGCTAGCCGAGCAGTGAACGCACCGCCGCGCGGTCGATGTTCGTCAGGGCGCGGACCAGCTTCGGGGTGAGGAAGACGATGGCGAGGCCGAGCAGGGAGGCCCCGGCGATCTGCGACGGCGACTCCAGGTAGTACGCGTGGTGCTCGCCGGCCGAGGTGTAGTCGAACACCCGGTAGCCCGGCCAGTCGAGGTAGTGCGGGAACACCCAGGCGTACGCCGGCAGGAGCGCGACCACCCAGCCGGTGACCAGGAAGGTCACGGTGAGCACGAAGGACGTCACGCGCGCGGGGAACATCACGACCTGGAAGAGCAGCGCCCGCCAGCCCGCGGCGTCCGCGAGCCGTGCCCGCATCCCGGCCCACGCCCCCGCTCCGGGCGAGGTCCGCACCGGGGCGGGCCCGGCGACATCGAGCCCGAGCCGGGCCCGCGCCCGCCCTCGCTCGGCGGCACCGAGCCCCCGCGCCCCCGCCAACGCCGCGGCCAGCACCGGCAGTCCGAGCACGGTGACGAACAGCCCCATGCCGAGCGAGAACATCGTCACGGCGAAGGTGAAGCCGACGACGGCGATCGGCAGCGAGCCGACGGTGTAGCCGATCTCCCGGTAGGTGACGGCGGCGAACGGCGCCCGCCAGAAGCCGGGGGAGCGCCCCGGTTCCGCGACGTACGGAGCGGAGGTGGCGGACAGAGCAGAGGTGGCGGACGGAGCGGAGGTGGCGTACGGAGCGGCTGAGTACGGCAAGGTGCTTGTGCTCATGGCGGGGCCTCGAATCTGCGCGGTGAGGGCGGTGGGGACGTGCCGTGCTGATGTCCTCCACGTTCGCGAATCCGCGCGCCCGTCGACATACGGCGACCCGGCCTCTCGGGGGTGTCGCCAACCCCACCCCCGGCGTGAGGACGGCACGAGGCTCCACGAAGGCGGCACGAAGAAGGGGCGCCCGGAAACTTCCGGACGCCCCTTCTCACCAGGCCCAACAGGCCCTGCAAGCGGTGGGTGTGGGATTTGAACCCACGGTGACTCGCGCCACGACGGTTTTCAAGACCGTTCCCTTAGGCCGCTCGGGCAACCCACCCCGCACCGCCGGTCAGGGCGGTGCGGGGTCAAGAGTAGCGGGTCAGCTCTCGCCCTTGCGCTGGCCCAGGACCACGTCGACCGTGCGCTCCTTGCCGTCGCGCTCGAACGTGATCTTGACCTTGTCGCCCGGCTTGTGGGTCCAGATCTGGCCGATCAGGGTCGGGCCACTGTCGATCACCGTGTCGTCCAGCGTCGTGATGACGTCGCCGGGCTTGAGGCCCGCCTTGTCCGCCGGGCCGTTCGGGGTGACCGCCTGCGAACCGCTCGCGCCCTCCTGGGAGATCGTGGCACCGCCGGTGTCCTCTCCAAGGGAGACCGAGGCGCCGATGACCGGATAGACCGCCTGGCCGTTCTTGATCAGCTGCTCGGCGACGTACTTGGCCTGGTTGACCGGGATCGCGAAGCCCAGGCCGATGGAACCGGACTGGCCGCTGCCACCCAGGCCGCCGCCGCTCTCCGCGGGCTTGATCGCGGAGTTGATGCCGATGACCGCGCCCCGCGAGTCGAGCAGCGGACCTCCGGAGTTGCCCGGGTTGATGGAGGCGTCGGTCTGCAGGGCGCTCATGTACGAACTCTTGCTGCTCGCGCCGTCGCTGGAGGTCACCGGGCGGTCCTTGGCGCTGACGATGCCGGTCGTGACGGTGTTCGAGAGGCCGAAGGGGGCACCGATGGCGATCGTCGAGTCGCCGACGGCCACCCGGTCCGAGTTGCCGAGGCGCAGCGGCTTCAGGTCCGCGGGCCGGTTCTTGAGCTTGATGACCGCCACGTCGTAGCCCTCGGCACGGCCGACCACCTCGGCGTCGTACTTCTTGCCGTTCGAGAACGTCGCCGCGAGCTTTCCGCCGTCGGCGGCGGAGGCCACCACGTGGTTGTTGGTGAGGATGTGGCCCTGCGTGTCGTAGACGAAGCCGGTGCCCGTGCCGCCCTCGCCGTTGCCGCCCTGCGCCTCGATGGTGACGACGCTGGGGAGCGCCTTATGGGCGATGCCGGCGACCGAGCCGGGCTCACGCTTGAGGTCGGCCGGGGTGTCCGACGCGGAGACCGTGGTCGAGTCCGTGGCGTCGTCGTTGCGCTCGGCCGCCCAGAAGCCGATGCCGCCGCCGATTCCACCCGCAACCAGCGCGGCCACGAGCACCGCGGCGATCAGGCCACCGCGCCGGCCCGCGGGCTTCGGCCCTTCGGGGTGCTGCGCCGCGTACGAGGCGCCCCACGTGGAGCCCGCTCCCGCGCCCTGCGCGTACGAAGGAACGGCGGGGGGCGGCGGCGGGGGCGGCCAGGCCCCGGCCGGGGTGCCC
>NZ_SRIC01000201.1 GCF_004684775.1 Streptomyces sp. MZ04 | reverse complement strand
GGGCGGGGCAGTACGGCCGCCTTGAGGCCCGCGCCCGTCATCACGGCCGCGGTGTCGCGCGCGAAGTCCGCGGACTTGTAGCGGGCGTCGTAACCGATGACTACGAGACCGTCGGTTTGGTTCTTGGACCTGAGATACGCGGCGAGTCCCGCGGCCGCGCGGATGACCACGGAGCGGTTCATCCGCATCGGGCCCGCGCCCAGCTCGCCGCGGAGGCCCGCCGTGCCGAACTGGAGGGTGCCGCTGAAGCGGGCGGCCAGGTCTTCGGCGTCCGCGCCGTCGATGAGCTTGGCGAGCTCCTCGCGGGTCTCGGGGTCCGGGTCCTCGGCCAGCCAGGCCTGGGCCCGCGCGATGAGTTCGGGGTCGTCCAGCACGTGTCGTCAGCCTCTCGTGTGCGGAGTGTGTCGGCGGGGTCCAGTAGTCACACCTACCCGTCCGGTTACCCGCGGCGGGGTAACCGGACGAGCGGGGACACCCGTCAGATGCGGCCCAGCACCTGGCCGAGGAGCTCACCCATGCGGGTGGCGCTGTCGCGGCCCGCCTGGAGGACCTCTTCGTGGTTCAGGGGCTCGCCCGTCATGCCCGCGGCGAGGTTCGTCACCAGGGAGATGCCGAGCACCTCCGCGCCCGCCTCGCGCGCGGCGATCGCCTCGAGGACCGTGGACATGCCCACCAGGTCCGCGCCGATCGTGCGGGCCATGCGGATCTCCGCCGGCGTCTCGTAGTGCGGGCCGGGGAACTGCGCGTACACGCCCTCTTCGAGGGAGGGGTCGATCTCCTTGCAGAGCGCCCGCAGCCGCGGCGAGTACAGGTCCGTCAGGTCCACGAAGTTCGCGCCGACGATCGGCGACG
This sequence comes from Streptomyces sp. MZ04, assembly GCF_004684775.1. Lineage (GTDB taxonomy): Bacteria > Actinomycetota > Actinomycetes > Streptomycetales > Streptomycetaceae > Streptomyces. Next base: position 14,668 of record NZ_SRIC01000201.1, on the reverse strand, counting down.
TGGCCGTCAGGTTGAGGTGGTCGTTGATCAGGACCGGCTGGCCGGGACGCATGCCGTCGCGCAGGCCACCACAGCCGTTGGTCAGCACGATCGTCTTGCAGCCCGCGGCCACGGCCGTACGCACGCCGTGCGCGACGGCGGCGACGCCACGGCCCTCGTAGTAGTGGGTGCGGCCCAGGAAGACCAGGGCGCGCTTGTCACCGACCTTGAAGGAGCGGATGCGGCCGCCGTGGCCCTCGACCGCCGGCGGCGGGAAGCCGGGCAGCTCGGTGACCGGGAACTCGGCCTCGGGCACGCCGAGCGCGTCCACGGCCGGTGCCCAGCCGGAGCCCATCACAAGGGCTACGTCGTGGGTCTCGGCGCCCGTCAGCTCACGCAGGCGCGCGGCGGCGGCGTCGGCGGCGGCGTAGGGGTCGCCCTGGATGTCGTCCGGAATAACTGAAGCGTTCACGTCGACGAGGGTAGCTGGTTTGTGCCTACGCGCGTAGATGACGATGTGAACGGGATACGGATCGTTGTGTTGTCGTTTCCGACGAAGGCTGGGCCCAGCGGATCCGGTGGTCGGTCAGTCCGTGTCCTTGACGAACACGTCCTTGTCGTTGAAGACCTCGACGATGAAGATCAGCAGGCGGCCCATGCTGACGGAGTACTCGACCAGGATGTTCTGCGTCAGCCTGATCGTGCGATCGTCGCCGGTGGAGCTTATCGGCCGGGACAGTGCGGGGAACGGGTCACGGGCGAGCAGGGAGATGCCCTTGTCGAACGCGGCACGCTGCTGATCGTCCAGCCGGTCCCGGGCCGCGCCGGCCTGTTCGGTGAAGTAGATCCGGTAGGTCTGCATGGCGTCTCCGCTTGATCGGTGCTCCGCCTTGAGTCTAGGCGTGGGCGGCGGCCCTCAGCAGGGCCTTTTGCGCAGCTCCATCACATAGTCGTGGGGCGCCCCCGCGGACTCCGCCGCGTCGGCCAGCTCGCCCAGGTACCGCGCGGACGGCAGGCCGCCCTCGTACCCGTTGAGGACGTACACCCACGCCGGCTCCTCGCCGTCCAGGGTGTGCACGCGGACGCGCATGCGGCGGTAGATGTCCAGGCCCACGCCCTCCCACCGGTCCATGGAGTCCTCGTCCATGGGCGCGATGTCGTAGAGGGCGACGAAGACCTGGGAGCGGGGGGCCTCCACGATCGTGGCCAGGGCGCCCTCCCAGCCCATGTGCTCCCCGCCGAAGGTCAGCCGCCAGCCGTTCAGCCAGCCGGTCTGGCGCAGCGGCGAGTGCGGGGCGCGGCGGGACATGAGCCGCGGATCCAGATTGCCGGCGTACGCGGCGTAGAGCGACATGTGGTCGAGGGTACGGCAGCGACGAGGTGTGTCCCTCCCGTAACAGAAGTGCTTCGCAGGGCCCCGGGGCGAAGCACCTTGAAGCGTGCGGGACAATGGAGTACGTGACTCGGATCGTGATCATTGGCGGCGGACCCGGCGGATACGAGGCGGCACTCGTTGCCGCCCAGCTCGGCGCGGAGGTGACCGTCGTCGACTGCGACGGTCTGGGCGGGGCGTCGGTGCTCACCGACTGCGTTCCGTCGAAGACTCTGATCGCGACGGCCGAGGTGATGACCAGCTTCGATTCGTCGTACGAAGAGCTCGGCATCATCGTGGCGGACGACACCCCGCACATCGACACCCCCGCGCGCGTGGTGGGCGTCGACCTGGGCAAGGTCAACCGCCGTGTGAAGCGCCTCGCGCTCGCCCAGTCCCACGACATCACCGCCTCCGTCACCCGTGCGGGCGCGCGCGTGCTGCGCGGCCGCGGCCGGCTCGAGGGCCAGCAGGACATCGACGGCTCCCGCAAGGTCGTCGTGCGCGCGGCCGACGGCAGCGAGGAGACCCTCGTCGCCGACGCCGTGCTCATCGCCACCGGCGGTCACCCGCGCGAGGTCCCCGACGCCCAGCCCGACGGCGAGCGGATCCTGAACTGGACCCAGGTGTACGACCTGGACGAGCTCCCCGAGGAGCTCATCGTGGTCGGTTCCGGTGTCACGGGCGCCGAGTTCGCCGGCGCCTACCAGGCACTCGGGTCCAATGTCACCCTCGTATCGAGCCGCGATCGCGTGCTGCCCGGCGAGGACCCGGACGCCGCCGCGGTCCTCGAGGACGTCTTCCGCCGCCGCGGCATGAACGTCATGTCGCGCTCCCGCGCCGCTTCCGCCAAGCGGGTGGGCGACCGCGTCGAGGTGACGCTGGACGACGGGCGCGTCATCACCGGCACACACTGCCTGATGGCCGTCGGCGCCATCCCCAACAGCAGCGGCATGGGCCTGGAGGAGGCCGGGGTCAAGCTCAAGGACTCCGGGCACATCTGGACCGACAAGGTCTCCAGGACGTCCGCTCCCGGTGTGTACGCCGCCGGTGACGTGACCGGGATCTTCGCCCTTGCCTCTGTCGCCGCCATGCAGGGCCGCATCGCGATGTACCACTTCCTGGGCGACGCGGTGACGCCGCTGAACCTGAAGACGGTCTCCTCGAACGTCTTCACCGACCCCGAGATCGCCACGGTCGGCTACAGCCAGTCCGACGTGGACGCCGGCAAGATCGACGCCCGCGTCGTGAAGCTGCCGCTGCTGCGCAACCCGCGCGCGAAGATGCAGGGCATCCGCGACGGCTTCGTCAAGATCTTCTGCCGTCCGGGTACGGGGATCGTGGTCGGCGGCGTGGTCGTCGCGCCGCGCGCTTCGGAACTGATCCACCCCATCTCGATCGCGGTCGACAACAATCTGACGGTTGAACAGATCGCGAAGGCCTTCACCGTGTACCCATCTCTTTCGGGGTCGATCGCCGAGGTCGCGCGTCAACTTCACACGCGAAAGACCACGGGCGAGGCCTGAGCGAGACTCCGGAGGCGTGCGTCGCGGATGAGACGGCGCTCGCCTGGGTATCAACTCTGCGCAGGTCACGCGCTGTTGCGGAGCATTCGCGGGGCATAGGCGGGTCGGGTAGGCGCGTATACCACTTCGGGTGTTGCCGTGCGAACAACTTCTGTAATTCGGCGCAAACTGCTGAAAGCAGACGGTCGTTGGGGTTACTGTCAGTTTCGTGTTCGCTGCAGAACGTCGCCAATTGATCCTCGAAATGGTGCGGGCCAACGGAGCGGTATCGCTCCGCGAGCTCGCCCGCGTCGTCCAGACCTCCGAAGTGACCGTACGGCGGGACGTGCGCGCGCTGGAGGCAGAAGGACTCCTCGACCGCCGACATGGCGGTGCGGTATTGCCGGGCGGATTCACGCGGGAGTCCGGCTTTCCGCAGAAATCACATCTCGCGACCGCCGAGAAGACGGCCATCGCCGATCTCGCGGCGGGTCTCGTCGAAGAGGGCGAAGCCATCGTCGTCGGGGCGGGTACGACCACGCAGGAGCTGGCCCGCCGGCTCGCGCGGGTGCCCGGCCTGACCGTCGTCACCAACTCCCTCCTGGTGGCACAGGCGTTGGCGCATGCCAACAGGGTGGAAGTCGTCATGACGGGCGGCACCCTGCGCGGGTCCAACTACGCCCTGGTGGGCAGCGGGGCCGAACAGTCCCTGCAGGGACTGCGGGTGTCCCGTGCCTTCCTCTCGGGCAGTGGTCTGACCGCCGAACGCGGTCTCTCCACGTCCAACATGCTGTCGGCGAGCGTGGACCGCGCGCTCGTCCAGGCGGCGGCCGAGGTCGTGGTCCTCGCCGACCACACCAAGCTCGGCACCGACACGATGTTCCAGACGGTGCCGACGGACGTCATCACCCGCCTGGTCACCGACGAACCGCCCACCCATGACGACCGCGCGGCCACCGAGTTGCAGGCCCTGGCCGACCAGGGTGTGCAGATCGCCGTGGCGGGCGGGAGTGCCGGCCCCAACTCCGGAAACGGCGTGGATTCCGTCCCGGCGCGCCAGCCGCGCCGGGACGTTCCCCTGCCGGGGCAGCGTCGTACCCATGGTGGTCATGGGAGCGGTGCGGGGCCGCAGTTGCGCAGTGCGGTCCTCGGGGAACAGTCGCCCGGGGAGCGGGCCGCACGGGTCGCGGATCTACGCCGCCGCTGAGTCCTTGGCCGGGGCTGCCGGTGCGGCGGTCTCGGTCCCGGCGGGCGCGGCCGCCCCGTCGAGCTTCAGGCCGCCCAGCGTCAGCATCAGCAGGCGGTCGGCCAACTCCGGCTCCTCCGGGGTCTCTTCGGCCGCCAGCGCGATCGCGTTGGTCAGCTGCATCAGATCCCCGATCGACACACCGGGGCGTACGGCACCGGCGCGCTGCGCCCGGGTCAGCAGGGCCTCGCCCGCCTCGCGCATCGGCCTGCTGCACCGCGCGAGCGCCGAACTGTCGTCGTGCGACGCCGACATGAGGGCGCGGGAGACCCCGCGGTACTCACCCGCATGAGTGATGATGGCGCGCAGCCAGGTCACCAGGGCGTGGCAGGGCTGCGGGTCGTCGAGCAGCGCGCGGGAGCGGGCGAGCAGGTCGCCCACCGCCTCTTCGAAGACGGCGCTCATCAGGGCGTGCCGGTTGGGGAAGTGGCGGTAGAGGGTGCCGATGCCTACGTTCGCGTGGCGGGCGATGTCCTCTAGCGAGGCGCCGGTGCCTTGCTCTGCGAAGGCGGTGCGGGCCTCTGCGAGGAGCCGGTCGTAGTTGCGGCGCGCGTCGGCTCTTTGCGAGCGGGGGCGCTTCTGTGGCTCCTGCTGTGCCATGCGGGGCCTCCCTGAACGTGCGGTGCTTCAAGGATGCCTGATGGGCGGGGCCCGGCCTTGCGCACCGTTGATCACCGGCTCCGCCGAGTTCGTCCTCAATCGCCGGACGGGCTGAAAAGTCTTTCCCGGCCCCGGCTGAAGGACTTCAGCCGGGGCCGGGAAAATTCAGCCCCTCCGGCGTTTGAGGAGCGAGGTCTGGGGCGGAGCCCCAGGAACCTCGCGTCGCTGCGGGATCAGTCCTTGATCTCGCAAATAACCGCACCGGAAGTAAGGCTCGCGCCCACCTCCGCCGTGAGGCCCTTGATCGTGCCGGAGCGGTGGGCGTTCAGGGGCTGCTCCATCTTCATGGCCTCGAGGACCACGACGAGGTCGCCCTCCTTGACCTCCTGGCCCTCCTCGACAGCGATCTTGACGATCGTGCCCTGCATCGGAGAGGCGAGGGTGTCGCCGGACGCCGCCGGGCCCGACTTCTTCGCCGCGCGCCGCTTGGGGCGGGCGCCGCCCGCCGCCGCGGTGCGGGCGATGGTCATGCCCAGGGAGGACGGCAGGGAGACCTCGAGGCGCTTGCCGCCGACCTCGACGACGACCGTCTCGCGGCCCGGCTCCTCGTCCGTCTCGGTGTCCGCGGCAGCCGCGAACGCCGGGATCTCGTTGACGAACCCGGTCTCGATCCAGCGGGTGTGGATCGTGAACGGGTCCGTGGAGCCCGTCAGTTCGGGGGCGAACGCCGGGTCCTTGACGACCGCGCGGTGGAACGGGATGGCCGTGGCCATGCCCTCCACGGTGAACTCATCGAGGGCGCGGGCGGCCCGCTGCAGGGCCTGCTGACGCGTCGCGCCGGTGACGATCAGCTTGGCGAGGAGCGAGTCCCACGCCGGGCCGATCACGCTGCCGGACTCGACGCCCGCGTCCAGGCGGACGCCGGGGCCGGAGGGCGGCGCGAAGGTGGTGACGGTGCCGGGCGCGGGCAGGAAGCCCCGGCCCGGGTCCTCGCCGTTGATGCGGAACTCGAAGGAGTGGCCGCGCAGTTGCGGGTCGCCGTAGCCCAGTTCCTCGCCGTCGGCGATGCGGAACATCTCGCGGACCAGGTCGATGCCGGTGACCTCTTCGGTGACCGGGTGCTCCACCTGCAGACGGGTGTTGACCTCCAGGAAGGAGATCGTGCCGTCGACGCCGACGAGGAACTCGACGGTGCCGGCGCCCACGTACCCGGCTTCCTTGAGGATCGCCTTCGACGCCGCGTACAGCTCGGCGTTCTGCGCCTCGCTCAGGAACGGCGCGGGCGCCTCCTCGACGAGCTTCTGGTGGCGGCGCTGCAGCGAGCAGTCACGGGTGGACACGACGACCACGTTGCCGTGCTTGTCGGCCAGGCACTGGGTCTCCACGTGCCGCGGCTTGTCCAGGTAGCGCTCCACGAAGCACTCGCCGCGGCCGAAGGCGGCCACGGCCTCGCGCACCGCGGAGTCGTACAGCTCGGGGACTTCCTCGAGCGTGCGGGCGACCTTCAGGCCGCGCCCGCCGCCACCGAAGGCGGCCTTGATCGCGATGGGCAGGCCGTGCTCCTCGGCGAAGGCGACGACCTCGTCGGCGCCGGACACCGGGTCGGGCGTACCGGCCACCAGCGGGGCACCCGCGCGCTGCGCGATGTGCCGGGCGGCGACCTTGTCACCCAGGTCACGGATGGCCTGCGGCGGCGGGCCGATCCAGATCAGGCCCGCGTCGAGTACGGCCTGCGCGAAGTCGGCGTTCTCCGAAAGGAAGCCGTAGCCGGGGTGGACCGCGTCCGCCCCCGCGTCCTTGGCCGCGGCCAGCACCTTGGAAATGTCCAGGTAGCTGGTGGCCGGAGTGTCACCGCCAAGGGCGAACGCCTCGTCAGCTGCCCTGACATGCAGAGCATCCCGGTCAGGATCTGCGTAGACGGCTACGCTCGCGATCCCTGCATCCCGGCATGCCCGAGCAACGCGGACAGCGATTTCGCCACGGTTGGCGATGAGCACCTTGCGCACGATGGCTCCCTCCTTGAAACAAGCCGAGTTTAGGGACTGCCGACACGGGCTTACGACCCGTCCCCAATGGTGAGCTTGCCCACACGGAGTGTCACTCGAGGCCGGCTAGGTCCGCGAAATCCCTTGTCGTACCACGGTACGCAGGGTCTCTCCCCGGCAGCGTAGCCCTCGGATGTGGTCTAGGTCTCTGTGAGGGCGGCCTGCGACAGAGCGGCAATCTTTGTGGAGTCCCTACGAATGGCCCAATGATTCTTTGCCTTCGGCAGAGGCCTTGTCCCCGGGTTTACCCGTTAGTAGCGTTCATGATGTCTCGAACGTACTTGGGGTAACAGCAAGCCGAAGCGGAAGAGGGTGGGCGCCGTGGCGCGTAGACCGGTGGCCTGGGTGGGCGCGATCGTGCTCTTTGCGGAGGCGGTCGGCATCGCACTCCTCAACTGGTTCCTCGGGCTCGTCGTGGACAAGCAGGACATGTCCCTCGCGGGCCTCGACCCGCGGGCGATGACGGTGTCGACATGGATCGCGGGCGGCCTCTTCGGCCTCTACCTCGCGCTCTGCGGCGTGATTCTGCTGCGCTCCGCGATCGGCGACCGCGCGCCGGGCCGCTTCGGGCGGCTGCTCCTGATCAGCGCCGCCGTCGTGCACGGACTGCTCGGCGCGTTCTCGGTGGGCCTGGTGGGCTGGGTCGCGTTCGTCTTCATGATGGTCGTGCTCGGGCTCATCGTCCTGACGCTGGTGGCGTACGACAGGAAGGCGCAGGACGAGGCCAACGCGCCGCAGGACGGCAAGGGGGCGGCGAGCAGCGGGACGCCCGAGAACGGCGCCCCGCAGCCCGCGTGAGCGCCTGGCCTACGCCTCCCACAACTCCGTGATGCCGACGCCCAGTTCGGCGAGCAGACGGCGGAGCAGGGGGAGCGAGAGGCCGATCACGTTGCCGTGGTCGCCGTCGATGCCGTCGATGAACGGCGCCGAGCGGCCGTCCAGCGTGAACGCGCCCGCCACGTGCAGTGGTTCGCCGCTGGCGACGTACGAGGCGATCTCCGCGTCCGAGGGGTCGCCGAAGCGGACCACGGTCGAGGCGACCGCCGAGACGTGGCGGCCCGACACCGTGTCGTAGACGCTGTGGCCGGTCTGCAGGACGCCCGCGCGGCCACGCATGGACTTCCAGCGCGCGGTGGCCTCCTCGGCGTCCGCGGGCTTGCCGAGCGCCTCTCCGTCCAGTTCGAGGACCGAGTCGCAGCCGATGACGATGGCGCCCTTCACGTCCGGGCGCGCGGAGACGACCGAGGCCTTGGCCTCGGCCAGGGCCAGGGCGAGCTCGGCGGGGGTCGGTGCGGAGACGGCGTCCTCGTCGACCCCGCTGACGATCACCTCGGGGGCGAGGCCGGCCTGGCGAAGCAGGCCGAGCCGGGCGGGGGACTTGGACGCGAGGACGAGACGGCGGGGCCCTCGGGGCTGATCACTCATGCCGTCAGGTTAGCGAGGCGCGACCTCAGTGCATGCCCAGGACGAACATGGCGATGACCATCGCCAGGGCGAGGACGACCCCCGCACGGCGCATCTTCGCCTGCATGTCCCGCATGTCCTTGGGCGGGTTGTTCTCCGGGTCGGACCACAGCATGACCCGATACTGCTGTCGGCCGCGCCGGGGCGCCTGAGTACGCGTACTCAGGCGCCCCGGCCCGTACCGCTCATCTTCTCGGGCCCTACACGGGCCAGTACGTACGCCCCCACGCCGTCGGCCCCGGCGCGGGCATCTTGTCGCGGGCCACCCGCGCGGGGTCCGCCCACGCGTCGAGGACCGCGGGCGCGCCGGACGGCTGGTTCGCCACCGCCGCGGCGCGCGCCTGGACCACCGCCAGTGCGGCGGCCAGCTCCTCCGGGGTGGGATTGCCCCGTACGACCTTGATCATGAGTGGTCTCCTCGCTGGGGCGCGGTCTACAGAGGGATGTTGCCGTGCTTCTTCGGGGGAAGGCTTTCCCGCTTCGTACGCAGCTGACGCAGGCCGCGCACCAGATGCGAGCGGGTCTCCGACGGCATGATCACGGCGTCGATGTAGCCGCGCTCGGCGGCCGTGTACGGGTTGAGCAGCGTGTCCTCGTACTCCTGGATCAGCTGCGCGCGGGTCGCCTCCTGGTCGTCCGCCGCGGCGATCGTGCGGCGGTGCAGGATGTTCACCGCGCCCTGCGCGCCCATCACCGCGATCTGCGCGGTCGGCCAGGCCAGGTTGAGGTCGGCGCCCAGGTGCTTGGAGCCCATGACGTCGTACGCGCCGCCGAACGCCTTGCGGGTGATGACGGTGATCAGCGGGACCGTCGCCTCCGCGTACGCGTAGATCAGCTTGGCGCCGCGGCGGATGATGCCCGTGTGCTCCTGCTCGACGCCCGGCAGGAAGCCGGGGACGTCGACGAAGGTGATGACCGGGACGTTGAACGCGTCGCAGGTGCGGACGAAGCGGGCGCCCTTCTCGGATGCGTCGATGTTCAGGCAGCCGGCGAACTGCGTCGGCTGGTTGGCGACGATGCCCACCGGGCGGCCCTCGATCCGGCCGAAGCCGGTGACGATGTTCGGCGCGAACAGCGGCTGCGTCTCGAAGAACTCGGCGTCGTCCAGGACGTGTTCGATCACGCTGTGCATGTCGTACGGCTGGTTGGCGCTGTCCGGGACCAGCGTGTCGAGCTCGCGGTCCTCGTCCGTCAGCGCCAGGTCCGCCTCCTCGGGGAAGGCGGGGGGCTCGCTGAGGTTGTTCGAAGGCAGGTAGGAGAGAAGGGACTTGACGTACTCGATGGCGTCCTTCTCGTCGCCCGCCATGTGGTGCGCGACACCGGAGGTGCTGTTGTGGGTGCGGGCGCCGCCGAGCTCCTCGAAGCCGACGTCCTCACCCGTGACCGTCTTGATGACGTCCGGTCCTGTGATGAACATGTGCGAGGTCTGGTCGACCATGACCGTGAAGTCGGTGATGGCGGGGGAGTAGACCGCGCCGCCCGCGCACGGGCCGACGACCAGGCTGATCTGCGGGATCACACCGGAGGCGTGGGTGTTGCGGCGGAAGATCTCGCCGTACATCCCGAGGGCCATGACGCCCTCCTGGATACGGGCGCCGCCCGAGTCGTTGATGCCGATGACCGGACAGCCGGTCTTCAGGGCGAAGTCCATGACCTTGACGATCTTCTGCCCGAAGACCTCACCGAGGGCACCGCCGAAGACGGTGAAGTCCTGCGAGAACACCGCCACGGGACGGCCGTCGACGGTGCCGTAACCGGTCACCACGCCGTCGCCGTAAGGGCGGTTGGCGTCCAGGCCGAAGTTGGTCGACCGGTGCTGGGCGAACTCGTCGAACTCGACGAAGGAACCCTCGTCGAGGAGCAGGTCGACCCGCTCGCGTGCCGTCAACTTGCCCTTGGCGTGCTGCTTTTCGACCGCGCGAGCGGAGCCGGCGTGCTTGGCCTCCTCGATGCGGCGCTGCAGATCAGCGAGTTTTCCCGCAGTCGTATGGATGTCGATACCGGGGGTTGCGGCGGTGGCGTTCTCGGTATCGCTTGCGGCGCTGGGCACGGGCACGTTGGGCTCTTCCGGCTCGGACATAGGGATGCGGCTCCCTGCCTGCTCAAAGGGGCGACTGGCGGCTTGCTACTGACTCGTAGGGTATCGGCGCGCATACAGATCAGCAGTGCGGCGTTTACCACACCTAAGGTGGCTTGCATGACGCCGCGAGATGCTTCAGACGACGCTTCGGACACCCCTGACGAGACCCCCGACGCCAGCCGCTGGTCGGACCTGGATCGCCCGCCGCTGAACGCCACGGCACTGCGGCGGGCGCTGCTGCGGGAAGGGGAACTGTGGACCTCCCTGGACGTGGTGCCCGCGACGGGGTCGACCAACACCGACCTGGCCGCCCGCGCGGACGAGCTCCCCGAGGGCGCGGTCCTCGTCGCCGAGGAGCAGAGCTCGGGGCGCGGCCGCCTCGACCGCCGCTGGACGGCGCCGGCCCGCTCCGGGCTCTTCTTCTCCGTACTCCTCAAGCCGGGCGCCGACGTGCCGGTCGAACGCTGGGGGTGGCTGCCGCTGCTCACCGGGGTCGCCGTCGCCACGGGCCTCTCGCGGGCGGCCGGCGTGGACACGGCACTCAAGTGGCCGAACGACCTGCTGGTGACGGTCGGGGGAGAGGAACGGAAGGCGGGCGGGATCCTGGCGGAGCGGGCGGGAACCGCGGGCGCGGGTGTCGTGGTCGGGGTCGGTATCAACGTCACGCTCCGGGCGGACGAGCTGCCGGTCCCCGGCGCGGGTTCGCTGGCGCTTGCCGGGGCGGCCACGACGGACCGCGACCCGCTGCTGCGGGCCGTGCTGCGCTCCCTGGACCGCTGGTACACCGACTGGCGCGACGCCCAGGGCGACCCGGCGGCCTCCGGCCTCCAGGAAACGTACGCGGCGGGCTGCGCCACGCTGGGCCGCAAGGTCCGCGCGGAACTCCCGGGCGACCGGTCGATCACCGGGGAGGCCGTGGCGGTGGACGGCGACGGGCGGCTGGTTCTCGCCACCGGGGACGGGGTGCAGGAGCCGGTGGGAGCGGGCGACATTGTGCATGTGCGCGGGGTTTAAACGGACCGAGCCGCCCCGCTAGGCGTGAGCTGGGGCACACCTGCCGTAAAGTTGGCGCCGGTCGATACCTGACCGCGGCAGATCGGAAGGGCAGCAGGCGTGACCGTCGACGACACGGGCTCCGGCTCGGGGCCGCCCGAGCCGCCCTCCAGGCCCGGCGAGGTCGACGAGGAGCCGGAGAAGGATCCCCTCGCCCTGCGCCTCGAAGGGCTGATCCTCGGAGCCGACCGCCGCTACACCCCGTTCCAGGCGGCCCGCAGCGCGGGCGTGTCCATGGAACTGGCCTCCCGTTTCTGGCGGGCCATGGGGTTCCCGGACATCGGGCAGGCCAAGGCGCTGACCGAGGCGGATGTGCTCGCGCTGCGCCGCCTCGCCGGTCTCGTCGAGGCGGGGCTGCTCAGCGAGGCGATGGCGGTCCAGGTGGCCCGGTCGACCGGGCAGACCACCGCCCGCCTCGCCGAATGGCAGATCGACTCGTTCCTCGAGGGTCTGACGGAGCCGCCCGAGCCGGGCATGACGCGGACCGAAGTGACGTACCCCTTGATAGAGCTTCTCCTGCCCGAGCTGGAGGAGTTCCTCGTCTATGTGTGGCGGCGGCAGCTCGCCGCCGCGACCGGGCGGGTCGTCCAGGCCGCCGATGACGAGGAGATGGTCGACCGGCGGCTCGCCGTCGGATTCGCCGACCTCGTCGGCTTCACGCGGCTCACGCGTCGCATGGAGGAGGAGGAACTCGGCGAGCTCGTCGAGGCCTTCGAGACCACCGCCGCCGACCTTGTCGCGGCGCACGGCGGTCGGCTCATCAAGACGCTGGGCGACGAGGTTCTGTACGCCGCCGATGACGCGGGCACCGCCGCGGAGATCGCGCTGCGGCTCATCGAGACCATGGCCAACGACGAGACCATGCCCGAGCTGCGCGTCGGCATCGCCTTCGGAACGGTCACCACGCGGATGGGCGATGTCTTCGGTACGACGGTGAACCTCGCGAGCCGTCTCACGTCGATAGCGCCTCGGGACGCGGTCCTCGTGGACGGGGCGCTCGCGGAGGAGCTGACGCGTACGGGCGATGCGCCGGCCTCCGAGACGGAGGCCGCGGAGGCTGCCGCCGCCGCGGAGAAGGAGGGCGAGGAGCCGCCGTCCTATCGGTTTGCGCTGCAGCCGATGTGGCAGCGGCCTGTGCGAGGGCTCGGTGTCGTCGAGCCTTGGCTGCTGGCCCGCCGCGGCTGAGTTCTCGGATTTTTCCCGCCCGCCTGCCCGATTCCCCAGTAGCAGTGGCATGATCCCCGGCGTGGCCCGGTAACGGGCGTTAACTCGACGTGGAGGACAGCCATGGGCGGCGAGCAGCGGTACGGGGAGTTTGTCGGGGTTCGGCGGCACGGCTACGTCGCCGAACTCGTCCTTGACCGGCCCAAGGCCATGAACGCGGTCTCGACCGAGATGGCCCGCTCCATCGGCGCCGCCTGCGCCGCCCTCGCGGACGACCGCGACGCCCGTGTCGTGGTCCTGACCTCCACCCATGAGCGGGCCTTCTGCGTCGGCGCCGACCTGAAGGAGCGCAATTCCTTCTCCGACGCCGACTTGGTGCGCCAGCGCCCCACCACGCGGGCCGCCTACACCGGCGTACTCGAACTGCCCATGCCGACCATCGCCGCCGTGCACGGCTTCGCGCTGGGCGGCGGCTTCGAGCTCGCGCTCGCCTGCGATCTCATCGTCGCCGACGCGACCGCCGTGGTCGGGCTCCCCGAGGTGTCGGTCGGCGTCATTCCCGGCGGCGGCGGTACGCAGTTGCTTCCGCGCCGGGTGGGGGCGGCGAGGGCCGCCGAGCTGGTGTTCACCGCGCGGCGCGTGGAGGCGGACGAGGCGCGGGAGTTGGGGCTCGTCGACCAGCTGGTGGGACAGGGCGATGACCGTGCCGAGGCGCTGGCGCTCGGGGCGCGGATCGCGGGCAACTCGCCCGTCGGGCTGCGCGCCGCCAAGCGCGCCCTGCGCCTGGGGCAGGGGCTCGACCTGCGGGCCGGGCTCGAGGTCGAGGACGCGGCCTGGCGCTCGGTGGCCTTCTCCGGTGACCGGGCGGAGGGCGTCGCGGCGTTCAACGAGAAGCGGAAGCCGCAGTGGCCGGGGGAGTAGCGGCGGTGGTGGCCTGGGGGTGGCAGGGGCTGCAGGGGTGACTCCGCACTCTCTGTAATGTTTCGATCGCCCAAAATGTCTTGAATCTCCTAATCTAGGGAGATGGGAGAGGGAGTTCGGCTGCGGGCCGTGGTGGCGCTCGCGCAGGGGATGGCCACCGCGCACACCCCACGCGAGTCGTGGCGGGCGGCCGCCGTCGGCGCGTGCCGTGCGCTGTCCGGGAGTTTCGCCGCGCTGTCCGTGTGGGAGCGGGACCTGGGGCGGTTGCGGGTGCTCGTGAACGTGGGCGAACGGGCCGAGGGCGAGGAAGAGTTCCCGGAGCGCGAGGCGTATCCGGTGCACGAGTTTCCGGAGATCACCGAGTTCCTGCACGAGCGGTGGGCGGGCGGCGGTGAACCGCACGCCTGGGTCGAGACGGCCCGTGGGCCCGCGGACGACGGCTCCCCCGGCTACTGCCACCAGCGGGTCGCCGCCCTGCGCAGGCGGGGCCGCGGCTGCTGCGTGGTCGCGCCGATCGTGCTGCACGGGCGGGCGTGGGGCGAGCTGTATGTGGCGCGGCCGGTGGGAGCGCCGCCCTTCGACCGCGCGGACGCGGACTTCGCGACGGTGCTGGCCTCGGTCGTGGCGGCGGGCATCGCGCAGACCGAGCGTCTGGAGGAGGCAAGGCGCCTCGCCTTCACCGACTCGCTGACGGGCCTCGCGAACCGGCGCGCGGTCGATGTGCGGCTCGAGGAGGCGGTGGCGCGGCACCGTGCGGAGGGCGTGGTGGTGAGCCTGGTCGTGTGTGACGTCAATGGCCTCAAGCGCGTCAACGACACCCAGGGGCACGCGGTCGGCGACCGGCTGCTCGAACGTTTCGGCTCGGTGCTCTCGCTGTGCGGGGCGATGCTGCCGGGGACGCTTGCCGCGCGGCTCGGCGGCGACGAGTTCTGCCTGCTCGCGGTGGGCCCCACCGCCGACGAGGTGGTGCGGGTCGCGGACGAACTGTGCGTACGGGCGGCTGAGTTGGAGCTGGGGGACGGTGTCGCGTGCGGGGTCGCGTCGACGGCGGACCCGATCGGTGAGGTCCGCTCGGGCCGCCGCCTGTTCCGCCTCGCCGACGCGGCGCAGTACCGCGCGAAGGCGGCCCGCGCCCCGAAGCCGGTGGTCGCGGGCCGCGAGGGCGCGGACGACCCGGTGGTCCGGCTCGCGGACTCGAAGGGAGCGCTGCCGGTGGGGGAGCGGCGGCGGTTCCGGGGG
>NZ_SRIC01000200.1 GCF_004684775.1 Streptomyces sp. MZ04 | reverse complement strand
GGTCGGACATCTGGCGGGGGCCTCCGGTTCGGGCAGGGGGCTAGGACTCGAGCAGGGCGCTCGTCGTGGGGGCGACGGGCGCCGTGAGGACGGCGACCGCGGCGTCGACGAGGTTCGCGACGAGCAGGTCCGTACGGCGTCCTGGCCGGGCCCCGCCCTGCTGCAGGGCGCGTTCGAGGTCGGCGAGGGTGTGCAGGGTGAGCCCGACGAAGACGCGCCACCGGTCGGCCCGGACCGGTTCGGGGAGCTCGCCGAGGCAGGCGTCGATGCGGGTGTACAGGCGGTGCAGCGCGCGGGTCCAGGTCTCTGCGGCCAGGTCGTAGGGGGCGATGTCCTCGACGTACAGGGCCTGCGCGACGAAGCGGAGGAAGTAGCTGGGCGGTGCGTCCCCGTCGGCCGCGGCCTGGGTGATGCGGTCGGACATGGGCCGGACGAACACCTCGACGAGGCCGCGCAGTTCCTTGCCGCGCCCTTCCTCGTCGAGCACGGCCAGGCGGTGCAGCTGCCCCTCGTTGGTCGGGCCGAGCCGGTGTGCGTAGACAGCCGTGACCAGGCCCCGCTTGTCGCCGAAGTGGTAGGCGACGGCCGAGGTGTTGCGCTGTTCGGCCGCCGCGGCGATCTCGCGCAACGACACGGCGTGGATGCCGCGTTCGACGAAGAGCCGCTCGGCGGTCTCGATGAGCCGGACCCGAGTGGCGGCGGGGTTCTGCTGGAGATCGGTCACGTCGGCAAGTGTGCGGGCCTTGCCCCTACAACGCAAGTGCGTTAAAGAATGAACTCACAGTACTGACAGGCGAATTGACGGATAGTCACAGTCGACGAGCGGCGGTGCGACGCAACCCATGTCCGATCCCTCTCCCTCCCCCTCACCCGGCAGCGCACCGCTGCCCGACGACCTCTCCCCGGCCCAGTACGCCCGCCTGCTCGTCCCGCTCATCCTGCTCACGGAAGTCACGGCGCTCGAACTCACCCTGATCTACCCGGTGTTGCCGCTGATGTCCGACGCGTTCGACACGCCTTCCATCGGCTGGACGCTGACCGTGGTGAGCCTGACGGGCGTGGTGGCGCAGCCTTTGCTCGGCCGGGTCGCCGATGTGATCGGCAAGAAGCGGATGATCCTGTACGCGGCGGGGCTCTTCGCCGCCGGTTCGCTGATCTGCGCGCTGGCGCCCTCCTACCCGGTGCTGCTCGCGGGCCGCGCCGTGCAGGGCACCTGCCTGGTGATGGCCCCGGCGGCATACGGCCTGATCCGTGACATCTTCCCGGCGCGGGTGGTGCCGGTGGCGCTCGGCGCCGTCACCACGGGGATCGGGCTGAGCGCGATCATCGGCCCGCTGACCGGCGGCGCGCTTGGTCAGGTCTTCGGCTACCGGGCGGTGTTCTGGTTCGCCCTCGCCTACGTCGCCGTCCTCACCCCATGGTTCGCGCGCGCCCTGCCCGAGTCGCCGGTCCGCCCGCCGCGCGCCGAGCGGCGCCCTGTCGACGCTGCGGGCGGGCTGCTCCTGGGCACGGGGGCGGGCGGCCTGCTCCTGTTCATCGGCCAGGGAGCGGACTGGGGCTGGGCTTCGGTGCCCACGCCGGCCACCCTCGGCTGCTCGCTCCTGCTGCTCATGGGCTTCGTACGGCGTGAACTGCGCACCCCCGACCCGCTGATCGACCTGCGGCTGCTGACCGGGCCCGCGCTGCGCTGGACGCTCGTCGCGGCGTTCTCCGGCGCCTTCGCGATCGGCGGGACGGCCTTCGCGATGCCGATGCTGGTGCAGACGCCGACGTCGCTCGGCTACGGCTTCGGGATGAGTGTGCTGGGCGCCGCGGTGTTCCTCGTACCGCAGGGCCTGATCGGCGCGGCGTGCGGGCCGCTCGGCGGGCTCCTGGCCCGGCGCCGCGGACCCCGCTACACGCTCATGCTCGCCCTCTGCGGTCTCTCCGCCACCACGCTCACCCTCGCGCTGCTGCACACCGCGCTCTGGCAACTGCTGCTCGCCGCCCTGTTCATGGGCATGGGCTTCGGCTGCTTCTTCGTGGGCGTTTCCAACCTGGTGGTGGAGGCGGTGCCCGCCGATCGCACGGCGGTGGGCGCGGGCCTGATGGGCGTGGCCAACAACCTCGGGCAGGCGACGGGGGTGACGCTCCTGGGAGCGGTCCTCGCCCGGTATCTGGTGGACGACTCGAACGAGAACCGGATCCTGTACGCGGAGACGGGCTACTTGCTCGCGTTCGGCCTGGCGTCGGCTGTGGCCTTCGCGGGTCTGATGGTGGCGACGGCGATGCGCCACGGGCGCGCTCCCGCCTCGGGCGGGGCGCTGCGCCTCATGGGGGCGGAGCGGGAACCCGGCCCTACGCCACCACTTCCACGTCCTCGCCCTTGACCACGCCCTCGCCCTCGCCCTCCCCCTTCGCCGCGAACTGCGTCCGGTACAGCTCCGCGTAGCGCCCGTCCACCACGAGCAGTTCCTCGTGCGTTCCGCGCTCGACGATCCGCCCGGCCTCGACGACGAGGATCTGATCGGCGGACCGCACCGTCGAGAGGCGGTGCGCGATGACGATCGCGGTGCGGCCCTCCAGTGCCTCCGCGAGGGCCTCCTGCACCGCGGCCTCCGAGGTGTTGTCCAGGTGGGCCGTCGCCTCGTCGAGGATGACGACCCGCTGCTGGGCCAGGAGCAGCCGGGCGATGGTCATGCGCTGCCGTTCACCGCCGGAGAGGCGGTAGCCGCGCTCGCCGACCACCGTGTCGAGGCCGTCCGGCAGGGAGCGCACGAGGTCTTCGAGGCGGGCCCGGCGCAGGACGTCCCAGAGGTCGTCCTCGGTGGCCTCGGGGCGGGCGAGCAGCAGGTTGGCGCGGACCGACTCGTGGAAGAGGTGGCCGTCCTGGGTGACCATGCCGAGGGTCTGGCGCATGGACACCGCCGTGAGGTCACGGACGTCGACCCCGCCGATGCGTACGGCCCCGCCGTCGGCGTCGTACAGCCGCGGCAGCAGTTGGGCGATCGTCGACTTGCCCGCTCCGGAGGAGCCGACGAGCGCGACGGTCTGGCCCGGCTCGGCACGGAAGGACAGCCCGTGCAGGACCTCATCGCCACCGCGGGTGTCCAGCGATGCGACCTCTTCGAGGGAGGCGAGGGAGACCTTGTCGGCCGAGGGGTAGCCGAAGCGGACGTCGTCGAACTCCACCGCCACCGGCCCCGAAGGGACCTCGCGGGCGTCCGGCTTCTCGTCGATCAGCGGCTTCAGGTCGAGCACCTCGAAGACCCGCTCGAAGCTGACGAGCGCGCTCATGACCTCGACCCGCGCTCCCGCGAGGGAGGTCAGCGGCGCGTAAAGCCGGGTGAGCAGCAGGGCGAGGGAGACCACCGCGCCCGCGTCCAGCGTGCCCTCCAGGGCGAAGTAGCCGCCCAGGCCGTAGACGAGAGCGAGCGCGAGGGCCGAGACGAGGGTGAGCGCGGTGATGAACGCGGACTGCGCCATGGCCGTGCGGACGCCGATGTCCCGCACCCGGTGGGCCCGCGCGGCGAACTCCGCCGACTCGGCGCCGGGCCGGCCGAAGAGCTTGATCAGCGTGGCGCCCGGAGCGGAGAACCGCTCGGTCATGCGCGTACCCATCGCCGCGTTGTGGTGCGCGGCCTCCCGCTGGAGCTTGGCCATCCGGGAGCCCATGCGGCGCGCGGGCACGACGAACACCGGAAGGAGCACGAGCGCGAGGAGCGTGATCTGCCAGGAGAGCGTCAGCATCACGGCCAGCGTGAGGAGCAGGGTCACGATGTTGCCGACCACGCCGGAGAGGGTGTTGCTGAAGGCGCGCTGCGCGCCGATCACGTCGTTGTTGAGGCGGCTGACCAGCGCGCCGGTGCGGGTGCGGGTGAAGAAGGCGACGGGCATGCGCTGTACGTGGTCGAAGACGGCGGTCCGCAGGTCGAGGATGAGCCCCTCCCCCAAGTTCGCCGACAGCCAGCGGCTGAGCAGGCCGAGTCCCGCCTCGGCGACGGCGATGGCGGCGATGAGCAGGGCGTACCGGACGACGAGGGAGGACTCCCCGTCGGAGACGATCGCGTTCACGACATTGCCCGCGAGGACGGGGGTCGCCACGGCAAGGAGCGCGGTCACGATGCTCAGGAGTACGAAGTGGGCGATGCGGCGCCGGTGCGGGCGGGCGAACGCGCCGATGCGGCGCAGCGTGGCGCGGGCGAAGGGGCGGCGGTCCTGCTCGGCGTTCATGACGCTGTGCAGCTGGGTCCAGGCTGTCGTTTCCATGCTCATGAGAGGAACGTAAGACCTCAAGCTTTCTTAAGGTCAAGCTTCACCGGAAGAGGCATCGGAAAGAGATACCGTTACCGCCTTCCTGATGCGAGAAAGCGAATACATGCGAGAGCTACGAAGGCGTTCTCTGCTGTCCGCGATCGGCGGCACGGCCGTTGCAGGAGGCGGCTTCACCGCCGCTGGTACGGGAAGCGCCCAGGCCGCGCCGGAGCGCCCGGGCCGCCCCGACCCGAAGATCAAGAAGTTGCTCGAGCGTATGACTGTCGAAGAGAAGCTGGGTCAGCTGCAGCAACTTCCGTGGGCCGTCGCCACGGGCCCCGGCGGCAGTGAGACCAAGGATGTCGAGGACGCGGCGCGCGCGGGACGGCTCGGTTCCGTCCTGAACATCTTCGGCGCCGAGAACAGCAACGCCCTGCAGCGCATCGCCGTCGAGGAGTCCCGGCTCGGCATCCCCCTGCTCTTCGGGCTCGATGTCATCCATGGCCTGTGGACGACGTTCCCGATCCCCCTCGCCCAGGCGGCGAGCTTCGACCCGGAGGTCACCCGGCGGGACGCCGAGATCTCCGCGAAGGAGTCCCGCTCGAACGGCGTGCACTGGACGTTCTCGCCGATGATGGACGTCACGCACGAACCGCGCTGGGGCCGCGTCGCCGAGGGCTGCGGCGAGGATCCGTATCTGACGACGGCGTTCGCCGTGGCCAAGGTGGAGGGGTACCAGGGCGAGAAGGGTGCGGGCCTCGCCGGCAAGGACCGCGTCGCCGCCTGCGCCAAGCACTTCGTCGCGTACGGCGGGGCCGAGGGCGGCCGCGACTACAACACCGTCGACGTGTCCGAGTCCCGGCTGCGCAATCTGTATCTACCGCCGTTCAAGGCCGCGTCGGACGCGGGAGTGGCCACGGTGATGGCCTCCTTCAACACGATCAGCGGGGTCCCGGCGCATGCCGACTCCCACACGCTCATCGACGTACTGCGCAAGGAGTGGGGCTTCGACGGTCTCGTCGTCAGCGACTGGAACGGCGTCGACGAGCTGATCGCGCACGGCTTCGCCGAGGACGGCGCCGACGCGGCCCGTCTCGCGCTCAACGCCGGCGTCGACATGGAGATGGCGAGCACGGACCTGGCCAAGCACGGCAAGAAGCTGCTGAGTGCCGGGATGATCGGCGAGCGGCGGCTCGACGAGGCGGTCGCGCGGATCCTGCGCCTCAAGTTCGACCTCGGTCTCTTCGAGAATCCGTACGTCGACGAGGGCGCCGCCATCGACAAGCCGTCGGCGCGGGCGCGCAAGGCGGCCCGTGAGACGGCGGCCCGCTCCATGGTGCTCCTGAAGAACGACGGCGGGGCGCTCCCCCTCAAGAAGTCCACCGGGTCGATCGCGGTCGTCGGACCGTTCGGCGACTCCGAGGATCTCCTTGGCACCTGGACGTTCCCGGGCGCAACGAAGAAGTTCCCCGCCGGGAAGGTCCTCGACGCGGTCAAGCGCGCGGCCCCGGACGCGAAGGTGACGTACGCGAAGGGCGTCGACGCCGAGGGCAGGGACACCAGCGGCATCCCGGCGGCGGTCGCCGCGGCCAAGGGCGCCGATGTGACCGTCGTGGTGGTCGGCGAGCCTCCCGCGATGAGCGGCGAGGCGGCGGCGCGCAGCGACATCGGCCTGCCCGGCGCGCAGGAGAAGCTGATCGCGGCGATCGCGAAGACGGGCAAGCCGTTCGTGGTGGTCCTGGTCAACGGGCGGCCGCTGACGGTCGGCGACTGGCTCGACGCCGCGCCCGCCGTCCTGGAGGCCTGGCACCCGGGGCTCGAGGCCGGGAACGCCATCGCCGACGTGCTGTTCGGCGAGGTCGCTCCCGGCGGCAAGCTGCCCGTCTCGTTCCCGCGCACGGTCGGCCAGATCCCCGTCCACTACAACCGGGAGTCGACGGGCCGCCCGTACGCCGCGGACAACAAGTACACGTCCAAGTACCTGGACCTGCCCCCGGACCCGCAGTTCGCCTTCGGCCACGGGCTCACCTACACGACCTTCGAGCTCGGCGGGCCGAAGCTCAGCCGCGACCGCGTGTCCGCGGGCGCCCTGCGCAAGGGCGACACCGTGGAGGTGTCGGTCACGCTCGCCAACACCGGTGACCGGACGGGCGACGAGGTCGTCCAGCTGTACGTCCACGACATCGCGGCGAGCATCGCGCAGCCGGTGCGCAGGCTGCGCGGATTCCGCCGGGTGACGCTGGACGCGGGCAAGTCGACGACGGTCCGCTTCCGGCTCGGCGCCGAGGACCTCGGGTTCTGGACCAACGACCAGGACGGCGCGTTCCGGGTCGAGGCGGGGGCGGTGGACCTCTACGTCGGCGACAGCTCCGAGGCGAAGACGAAGCGGCGGCTGACGATCACGTAGCGCGTCAGCGCAGCTCCAGCCGGCGCGTCAGCGCAGCTCCGGCCGGCGCGTCGGCCCAGCTCCAGCCGGCGCCGTCAGCCCAGCTCAAGCGTCGCGACGCCGTAGACCCGCTCCTGGGCGAGCGGCCGCACCGGGCCCGTGTACATCCGCGCGGTCTCGAACGTGGGCTTCAGGCCGCGTGTCTCGGCGAGGGCGACGGCCTCGGGCTGTGTCCCGGGCACGTCGATGGCGACGGGAGCGCCGTCCGCCTCGGCGGTCAGCGCGTCGAAGAGCGCCTCGGCGTCGGCGCGCGTGTCGGCGAACAGCGGCCCGATGCGCAGGGATTCGCGTGCGGGACGCAGCACTCCGTACCCGGTCACGCGGCCGTCGACGACGCGGGCGAGGGCGCGGTGCCCGGGAGCGGTGAGCCAGGAGTCCAGGAAGCGCGGGCGGTCGGCCGGATGGCTCGCGGCGTCGTAGGCGGTGATGGCGCGGAGCCCGGCCGCCTCAACGGGCAGGATGTGTGCGGGAGTTGGCGCGCCGGTGGGTGCGGGGCCCAGGTAGCGCATGGTGGTGTGGGCGAACTCGAAGCCCGAGCGGCGGTAGGTGGCCTGCTGGGCGACCACGCCGTCGAGGCCGACGGTCCGCCCGCCCACGCGGGCGAGTGCCGTGTTCCAGGTGGCGAGGCCGTGACCCTGGCCCCGCAGGTCGGGGCGGACCAGGTAGAAGCCGAGGAAGGCGTACTGGTCGTCGTAGTTGACGACCGAGATCGCGGATGCCGGTTCACCGTCCACCCGGCCGATGAAGAATCCGTCGGGGTCCTGGGCGAAGAAGGACGAGGTGTCCCCGAGCCCCGGGTTCCAGCCCTCGTCCGCCGCCCATCCGACGACCGTCCGCCAGTCGTCGGGCGTCGCCCGCGATATGACGAGCCGTCCAGGGGCCGAATGTGTCATCGCTGCACCCTTCTCGCACCGGAAGGGACCGTCCCCTGCTCCGGGAAGGGGGCCGCCCCTCGCATCGGAGAGGGACCGCCCCGGCGCGGTCGGTGATCACGACCGCGCCGGGACCATCCTTCCCGACTCCTCGCCCGGCTATCCGGTGATCCGGTACTCGGGCCGCTCCGGTGCTCAGGCGCTCAGGCGCTCCGGTGCTCAGGCGCTCAGGCGCTCAGGCGCTCAGGCGCTCAGGCGCTCCGGTGCTCCGGCGCTCAGGCGCTCAGGCGCTCCGGTGCTCCGGTGCTCCGGTGCTCCGGTGCTCCGGTGCTCCGGTGCGATTCAGGTCAGCCGATCTGCGCTCCGTACGCCGCGAGGGCGTCCGTCACCGGCTGGAAGAACGTCTGGCCGCCGCCCGAGCAGTCGCCGCTGCCGCCGGAGGTCAGGCCCAGCGCGTCGCTGCCCGCGAAGAGCGAGCCGCCGCTGTCGCCGGGTTCGGCGCACACGTCGGTCTGAATCAGACCGTCCACGGTGCCCTGCGGGTAGGTGACCGAGACATCGAGTCCCTGCACCGAGCCGTCGTGCACCTGGGTCGTGCTGCCGCTGCGCTGTACCTGCTCACCGACGACGGCCTCGCGCGCGCCGGTGATCTGCTGGGTGGAGCCGTTGTAGAGGTTGACCTCGCTCGGGTGCGGAACGTCGGCCGTGTACTTCACCAGGGCGTGGTCGGCTCCGGGGAACGTCCAGTCGACGGCCTGGCCGATCTCGGCGCCGCCCTGGCTGTCGGACCAGCTGGTGCCCGCGAGTTCGGTGCAGTGGCCCGCGGTGAGGAAGTGCGGGGCGCCGTCCTTGACGACGTTGAAGCCGAGCGAACAGCGCCCGCCCGAGCTGTAGATCGGGTCGCCGCCCGCGATCAGCGGCGAGAACTTGCCCTCCGTCCGCTTGAGCACGGCCTTGCCGTCCTGGGCGGCGACAGCCTGCTTCACGGCACGCAGCTGCGCGCCCTTCACCGTGCTGTCGGCGGTGACGACGACCTTGTTGCTCACAGGGTCGATCGCGCGCGAAGTGCCTGGCACGGCACCCTCGTTGAGCTGCTTCTTGGCCGCCTCCAGCACCGTACGGGTGTTGCCGACGACCCTGGCCACGGCACCGGCTTCGCGCGCCTGCTCGGCCGCGGCCTCGTCGACGACGTCGACGACCAGGTTGCGCGCCTTCGCGTCGTAGTACGCGCCGGCCGCGCTGCCCTTCAGGTCGGCGGCCAGCGTTGTCGCGAGGTCACCTGCGGCGGCCGACGACAGGGTGTCGGCCGTGGGGGTGGGTGCCGCGGTGCTGGTGTTCGCCATGGTCAGGCTTCCCGCGACCAGGGCGGCGACGCTCGCTCCTGCCATGACGAGGCGGCGCGTGCGTAACTGTGGGGTTCTCACTCGGTACCTCCATGGGGGGTTGGAGCCGTTCCCGTCGGGGCGGCTCCGGGGAGTTACAGACATGAGCATGCCAAGCAGTCACGTGGTCGCGTCCCTGCCCGGCAACAACGGCGCCGAGTATGGCGAGAGCGGCGCGAGGTCACAAGACCCGGCCACGCGCCTCGGCTTGAAAACCACGGCCGGGCGGCGAGCCATAAGCGCCTTTTGCAGGGGCACCTAGCTCCGGTATGGGGATGATTTGAGCCTGATATCTGCTGTGGAGGGAATTCGCTAGGGTCGTATGGAAAGGTCGGCCAGAGGTTCGAGTGCGATGGTTCGGCCGTTTCAGGTCTTTTCTCGATCAGCCCTGAAAAATCACCACTTGCAACTCGCGACGACCACCAAGACCACCCCGCAGATGCGCGGCATCACCCCGCGCTATCTGCTGCGCGCGCTACCTCGGCGCTTGGACCCGCGCCGAGGCCATGCCCTACCGCGTCAAGGCGCTCACCCCCGGTGTGGCGCTCTGCGCGGACCGCAGCGCGCTCGCGGCACTCATCGACCGTGACGAGACACTGCGGGGCGCGTGCGCGGCGTACGCGGAGGGCGACATGATGACGCCGGGCGCCGAGGTGCCGGTGGACCTCAGCGCGGGGCACGTCGGGGAGGTCGACCTGCCGGGCACGTTCGTCGACTACGAGGACGCGCCGCGCGAGTACCAGATGGCCCTCGCTCAGACGGTGCTCCGCGTGCACACGCGGGTCGCCGACCTCTTCAACGGCCCCATCGACCAGACCCGGGCGCAGTCCAACCTCACCGTCGCCGCGCTGCGCGAACGGCAGGAGTCCTCGCTCCTGAACCACCCCGAGTACGGCCTGTTCAACAACGTCTCCGCGGGGCAGCGCGTCCAGTCGCGCACCGGCGCGCCCACCCCGGACGACCTGGACGAACTCCTCACCAAGGTCTGGTAGCAGCCCGGGTTCTTCCTCGCGCACCCCAAGGCCATCGCCGCCTTCGGCCGTGAATGTACGAAGCGCGGCGTGCCGCTGCTGCCCTCGGACAAGCAGGGCGTGGTCGGGCTGCGTCCTGCGGGCGTCGCGGTCGAGGTCGAACCGGGCCTGTCCATGCGGAACATGGGCGTCGACCAGAAGGGCATCACGTCGTACCTGATGACGGCGTACTTCAACACGGCGGTCCTGGTGGAGGACGCCATCGCCGTCCTGCAGAACGTCGAGGTGTCGGACTACCATGACTATTCCTGACCTCACGGGGCAGCTGCGGGGGCCAGAGGCTTCGGGCGGCACGGTTCCGGGGGTGCCGGCGACTCCGTCCGTCCCATCGGCCCAGGCCCTTCTCACGGAACCGGCGACCACCGCGCTCCCCGGCCCCCAACCACCCGCCTACTCCCCCGAGTCGGCCCGCCAGGACTTCCCGATCCTGCACCGCACGGTCAACGGCCACCCGCTGGTCTGGCTCGACAACGGCGCCACCACGCAGAAGCCACGCCAGGTCATCGAGGCGCTCGGCGCCTACTACTCCGCCGCCAACTCCAACATCCACCGCGGCGCGCACACCATGGCGCGCGAGGCCACCGAGCTGTACGAGGCGGAGCGGGCCGCGGTCGCCGGGTTCCTGGGGGCCGGTTCGCCGGACGACATCGTCTTCGTACGCGGCACCACCGAGGCCATCAACCTGGTCGCCCAGAGCTGGGGCCGGGCGAACCTCGGCCCCAGCGACGACATTCTGGTGCCGGTCCTGGAACACCACTCCGACATCGTGCCGTGGCAGCTGATCGCGAAGGAGACCCGGGCCCGGTCCTGGTCGACGGGGCGCAGGCCGACCACGTTCGCGCCCGTCCCGCACCGGCTCGAGGCCGGCACCGGTCACATCTCGGGCGCGGTCGGCCTGCCGGCCGCGCTGAACTGGTTCACGTCCTTCGACCGGGACGCCGTCGCCGCGTACGAGGAGGAGCTCCTGGCGTACGCGACGCAGGCCCTGGCGACAGTGCCCGGCCTGGACGTCCTGGGCTCCGCGCCCGACCGGATCGCGGTCCTCACGTTCACCCTCGCGGGCCACGATCCGGCGACCGTCGCCGACTGGCTGGACCGTGACGGCATCGCCATCGATCAACTGGTGGCGTCCCTGCGGCGGCTGCAGGAAGCGCCGCAGGCTCAGCAGCCTCACCTGCCTTGGCCCGTGAGCCAGTATGTGGTGTGCGGTGTCCATGGTCCTATGGGCGCCGTACATCACTTTGAGCTTCGGGAGGCCAGGATGTTCGTCCCGTTCGGGGCCCTTGATTTTCTGGACCGCGCCACGACCGTCTACGGCGACCGTGTCGGCATCGTCGACGAGCCGGACCAGCCCGCGGAGCCCTGGCAGGGGCTCACCTACCACCGGGTGGGTGAGCTGGCGCGGGCCCAGGCCGCCGGGCTCGACGCGCTCGGGGTGCCGCACGGCGCGCGGGTCGCGGTGGTGTCGCCCAACAGCGCGCGGCTGTTGACGTCGTTCTTCGGGGTGAGCGGATACGGCAGGGTGCTCGTGCCGGTGAACTTCCGGCTCACGGCCGACGAGGTGAGCCACGTCGTCGCCCGGTCGGGGGCGAGCGTGCTCCTTGTCGACCCCGAGCTGACGGACCGCCTCGCGGGCGTGGACTGCGAGCACCGCTTCACGCTCGGGGCGGCCGCCGACGCGGAGTTGTACCGCTTCGACACCGAGCCCGAGCCCTGGGAGCCCGACGAGAACGCCACCGCGACCATCAACTTCACCAGCGGCACCACGGCCCGCCCCAAGGGCGTACAGATCACCCACCGCAACATCTGGGTGAACGCGCTGACGTTCGCGCTGCACGCGGGCGTCGGCGACCGGGACGTCTATCTGCACACCCTGCCGATGTTCCACGCCAACGGCTGGGGCATGCCGTTCGCGATGTCCGGCGTGGGCGCGCGCCACATCGTGCTGCGCAAGGTGGACGGCGCGGAGATCCTGCGCCGCGTGGCCGAGCACGGTGTCACCGTGATGTGTGCCGCGCCGGCGGTGGTCAACGCGGTCCTCGCCGCCGCGCAGACCTGGGAGGGGGAGATACCGGGCCGGGACCGGGTGCGCGTCATCGTCGCGGGGGCACCGCCGCCCACGAAGACGATCGAGCGGGTCGAGTCCGAGCTGGGCTGGGAGTTCATCCAGATCTACGGCCTCACCGAGACGTCCCCGCTCCTCACGATCAACCGCACGCGCGCCGAGTGGGACGGCCTGGAGCCGCGGGAGCGCGCGGAGAAGCTGGTGCAGGCCGGTCCGCCCGCCCTCGGGGTGACGCTGCGGACCTCGGACGAGGGTGAGGTACTCGCCCGCTCGAACGTGATCCTGGAGGGCTACTGGGAGCAGCCCGACGAGACCGCCGAGGCGCTGGAGGACGGCTGGTTCCACACGGGCGACGGCGGCAGCATCGGCAAGGACGGCCATCTCACGATCAGCGACCGCAAGAAGGACGTCATCATCACCGGCGGTGAGAACGTCTCCTCGATCGAGGTGGAGGACGTCCTGTTCAGCCATCCCGCGGTGGCCGAGGTCGCGGTGATCGGGGTGCCGGACGAGAAGTGGGGCGAGACCATCAAGGCGCTGGTGGTGCTCGCTTCCGGCGCCGAGGCCACGGAACAGGACCTGATCCGGCACTGCAAGGCCCACTTGGCCGGCTTCAAGGCCCCCACCTCGGTGGAGTTCCGACCCGAACTGGCCCGCACGACCACCGGAAAGCTCCAGAAGTACAAGCTGCGCCGGCCTTACTGGGAGGGGCGCGAGCGGGGCGTGAGCTGAAAGACAGGGGCGCCAACGGAAAATCGCTGGTGAGCGCCGCTCCTGCCCCATACCGTGACCCGGTCGATGACCAGCGACTCTGTCCGTGCGTGACCACGCGCGAACAGGTTGTCTGGAGAACCATGTTGCGGAAGAGGAGTCACGGTGGAGCACGGCGGATGGGCCGACGAACGGTTCGGGGCGGTAGCGGACGCGTTCACCCGCAACTTCGACGAGTCGGGTGAACTCGGCGCGTCCGTCGCGGTGTTCGTCGACGGGCGCAAGGTCGTCGACCTGTGGGGCGGTGTCGCGGACGAGCGGACCGGGCGCCCGTGGGACGAGGACACCGTCGTCCCGGTCTTCTCCTGCGCCAAGGGCCTCGTCAGTGTCTGTGTCCATCTGCTCGCCCAGGAAGGGCAGTTGGACCTCGACGCTCCGGTGGCCGTCCGCTGGCCGGAGTTCGCGCGCGGCGGCAAGGAGGCGGTCACACCGCGCATGATGCTCGCGCACCGCGCCGGACTCCCCGCCCTCGACCGTTCCCTGAGCTTCGACGAGATCACCGCGTGGACGCCGGTGGTCCACGCGATCGAGGAGCAGAAGCCGCTGTGGGAGCCGGGCGGCGCCCACGAGTACCACGGGCACACCTTCGGCTTCGTCCTCGGGGAGCTGATCCGCCGCGTCACCGGGCGCACGCCGGGCGCGTACTTCCGCGAGGCCGTCGGTGACCGCCTCGGACTGCGTACGTGGATCGGTCTGCCCGAGGACGAGGTGCCGCACCTCGCGCGGCTCACCGAGGCCGAAGGCCGTCCTGGCAACCCCGGCCCCGAGTCCCTTGTGATGCGGATCGTCACCATGAACGGGGCGTTCGCCTTCCCCGGCCTCGACGAACCGCACGGCTGGAACGACCCGGCGCTGCTGCGCGCCGAGATTCCCGGCGCGGGCGCGGTGTCGTCGGCGCGCGGTCTCGCGACGCTGTACGCGGCCGCGGCGACCGGGGTCGACGGCTCGCCCCGCCTGCTCACGGCGGACACCGTCACCGACGCGCTCCGCGAGCTGACGGCGGGCCCGTCCTGGTCCGGCTTCGACCTGGGCGCCCGCTGGGGCTCCGGCTTCCTGCTCGACGCGCCCCGGTTCCGCCCGATGCTCGGCGCCCGCAGCTTCGGCAACGACGGCTCGGGCGGTCAATTCGCCTTCGGCGACGACGAGTTCGGCGTCGGCTTCGCCTACACGGCGAACCGCATGATCGGCCATGGCGACGCGCGCGCGAGGCGGCTCATCGAGGCGCTGAGGGCGTTCCTCCAGACAGCATGAAACCCCTGGTCCATATCCCTGAGGAGAGTCACGTGTCGTCGGCGTCCGAGAAGACCGGGTCCAAGAAGATCGAACTGCATGTGCACCTGGAAGGCACGATCCGCCCGGCCACGCTCCTGGAGATAGCCCGCCGCAATGGAGAGACCCTGCCCGCGGACACCGTCGAGGGCCTCGAAGAGCTGTACCGGTTCACGGACTTCCGTCACTTCATCGAAGTATGGGGCATGACGACCAACTGCCTGCGCACCGCCGACGACTTCCGGCAGGTGGTGGTGGACTACGCGGAGCAGGCGAGCGGCCACGGCGCGGTCTATCTGGAGGCCATCTTCTCGCCGGCGGAACGCGTGGAGTCGCACGGCATCGACTGGGACGAGATCTACACGGGGTACGTCGAGGGGGCGATGGAGGCAGAGGAACGGTTCGGCCTGACCGTCCGGCTGACCCCGGACCTCTACCGCGGCTGCCCCACCGGCCTGGCCGAGGAGTGCGCGCGGGTGTCCGCCCGGTACCGCGACCGGGGTGTGGTGGGGCTCGGCATCGGCGGCGACGAGCTGCGAGGCCCCCTGGAGCCGTACCGCAAGACGGTGGAGATCGCCCGGGACGGCGGGCTCGCCTTCGTCCCCCACGCGGGAGAGTCCGGCGGCAGCGACTCCGTCCGCGAGGCCCTCGAACTCGGCGCCGCCCGCGTGCGCCACGGCATCCGGGCCGCCGACGACCGGGACCTGCTCGCGGAGATCGCCGACCGGGGCGTCGTCCTCGACGTCTGCCCGACCTCGAACCTGCGCACCGGAGTGGTCGAGCACCTCTCCGCGCACCCGCTGCCGCGCCTGCGCGAGGCCGGCGCGCTCTGCTCGGTGAACACGGACGACCCGGCGATGTTCGGCACCGACCTCGGCCACGAGTACGAGCTGGCGGCGCGCCTGGGAGTCACCGCGGCGGATGCGTACGCGGCCGGCCTCGCGGGCGCGCTGTGCGAGGAATCGGTCCTCGGCCGTCTCACCGCGCTCTGACCGTGATCCGCGCCGCCGAGTCGAAGTGGCCTTCGCCGTCGGCCGGTTGGGCGTAGACGACCATGACGGTGCGCCGCACGCCGCCGAAGCGGTCGGCGTACTTCTCCTCGGACGGGCCGGTCCGCCGCGGCTCGGCGGTGATGTCGTACGTCCGGAGGAAGTCGGCGACTCCCGAGTCGTCGCTGTCGCCGACCCGGTAGCGGAGCACGGACGTGCCGTCCTTGTGCGTCTTGGCGTAGGTCGGCACGTAGAAACGCAGGTCCGGGTGGTGCTGCTCGTGATGCATCGCGGCTCTGCGCTCCACCGCCTCCTCAGGCGGTGGAGAGTCCGGACTGAGCAGGGCGACGGCGGCCCAGATGACCACCGCCAGCGTCCACACCACGCATCCGGCAAGCAGCCAGACCACCGCCTTGCGCCGACGAGGCCGAGCGCTCGCGCCTTCCATACGTCCCCCCATACGTCCCCCCATACGTCCCCCTG
>NZ_SRIC01000199.1 GCF_004684775.1 Streptomyces sp. MZ04 | reverse complement strand
CTCCGCGACTTCGCCCCACCAGCCCCACCAGCCCCATTGGGCCAAAGCCGAGGCCTCCGCTGGGCCGCCACATCCTCCAGCCAGCCCACGGCCACGATCATCAGCCCGATCAACGGCCAGACCAGCACCGTCATCCACAGCATGTACGTGGAGTCCAGCGCCGAGCTCCACTGCTCGTCCTCCATGAACGGCAGGTCGTACGCCATGTCGATGATCGGCACCGTCGCCATGATGAGGAGGTTGTGCCAGAGATAGATCGTCACCGCCCGGTTGTTGGACAGCGTCACCAGCTTGTCCCACTTGGCCAAGCGCCCCGGCAGCTCCTGCCACGACGGCGAGTACTGGAACAGGATGACGACGAAGCCGAAGGACCACGCCGCCTGAGCCAGCGGGATGTCGTTCAGGTCCCAGCCGTCCGGGCCCAGATGGCCCGAGGCCCACCACAGGCCGACGGCCATGATCAGCGCCGAGACGGACACCGCCAAGTAGCGCGGCACGCGCGCCAGTACGCCCTCCTGGTGGGCGAAGCCGAGCACCCAGCAGCTGCCGTACACCGCGAAGTCCGAGACCGCGTTGCCCGTCTCGCCGGGGATCTTCACCACGTCCGTGGCGAGCACCGCCGTCAGGGCCAGCGGCGCGAGCAGCGTCGCCCACGGGACCCTGCGGAACGCCCACAGCAGGAGGGGCGAGGCGATCACGAACCACAGGTACGCGCGGATGTACCAGAGCGGGCCCGCGGCCTGCGCCGGCCAGGTGTCCTCCAGGAGGCCCGCCTTGTCCCCGATGTGCCAGGGGAACGGCGGGGCGCCTATCGGGAAGATGTAGTTGAGCATCGACACCAGGCCCCAAGTGTCCCCGTGGTCCGGGTCCTTGGTCACATTCCAGCCGCCGTAGAACAGCAGGAACAGTGCCACCGCGCTGAACGCCCACATCGGCGGGAGCAGTCGGCGGATGCGGCCCCTGATCACGCCCCACGCCGGGCGCTTCAGCGAGCGTGCCATCAGCGCGCCCGCCAGCGCGAACATCACGCCCATCGACGGGAAGAGGATCGTCAGCCAGGCCCAGCCGAACAGGTGGTAGATGACGACGCGGACCAGGGCCAGCGAGCGCAGTACGTCGAAGTAGCGGTCCCGGCCCGGCTTCTTGCCGGGAGCGGGCGCGGGAGCGGGAGCCACAGGAGGCGCCGACTGAGGCACCTGCGGCAGCGGCTGCGTGGGATAGGTCATGCGACGGGCCTCCGATCAGCGCCGCCCGCCCGCTGCTGCGGAATCGAGGGCGGCGTCCCCAGCACGCCCGTACGCCGGAGCTTCTGCCAGCGAAGGCGGCCTCCGGTCAGGGCGGTGATCCAGGACTGCAGCAGCACGACGTACATCAGCTGCCGGTAGAGGATCTGCTGGAGGGGCAGCGAGATCAGATGGGTCATGCGCTCGCGGTCGAGCCGGAAGGCGTACGCCGCGCACACCGCCTGGATGGCGAGGACGCCGAGCCAGGCGATGATCGTCTTCTGGGTGGGGCCGAAGACCAATCCGTACAGCAAGAACACGTCGATCAGGGGGGCAAGGAGCGGCGCCAGGACCATGAACAACGACACCAGCGGCATGCCCACCCGGCCGAAGCGGCCCGACGGGCCCGACTCGATCACCGAGCGGCGGTGCTTCCAGATCGCCTGCATCGTGCCGTACGACCAGCGGTAGCGCTGGGACCACAGCTGCTGCACCGTCTCCGGTGCCTCGGTCCACGCGCGCGCCTTCTCGGCGTACACGACCCGCCAGCCGTCGCGGTGCATCGCCATGGTGATGTCGGTGTCCTCGGCGAGCGTGTCGTCGCTCATGCCGCCGACCCGCTCCAACGCCGAGCGGCGGAAGGCTCCCACCGCGCCGGGGATGGTCGGCATGCAGCCGAGCATGTCGTACATCCGGCGGTCGAGGTTGAAGCCCATCACGTACTCGATGTGCTGCCAGGCGCCGATGAGGGAGTCGCGGTTGCCGACCTTCGCGTTGCCCGCGACCGCGCCCACGCGCGGGTCGCCGAACGGCTGCACCAGCTCGCGGACGGTGGACTGCTCGAAGACCGTGTCGCCGTCCATCATCACGATGAGGTCGAAACGGGCGTTGGCTATGCCCCTGTTGAGGGCGGCGGGCTTGCCCGCGTTCTGCTGCCGTACGACGCGTACGTTCGGCAGGCGCAGGCCCTCGACGATCAGCGCGGTGCCGTCCGTCGAGCCGTCGTCGATGACGATGATCTCGATGGGGTGGTCACTCGTCATGAGGGAACGGACTGTCGCCTCTATGCACTTGGCCTCGTTGTAGGCGGGGACCAGGACCGAGACCGGTTCCGTGACGTCGGGGCCCCAGCGGAAGCCGCGTCCGCGGACCCGGCGCGCGTGCACCGCCGAGAGCAGCAGCATCAGGGCGAAGCGGGCCATGACCAGGAAGCCGATCACTGCGAGCGCGACGACGAGGCCGCCGGTGATCTGCTCCGAAGCGCCGACCAGGAAGACCCAGGCCTTGCCCTTCCACAGATCTATGCCGGTGACCGGCGCGTGCGCGCTGGGCGCTTCCAGGGCCTCGGTGAGGTTGGTGAACTGGTAGCCCTTGTCCTGCAGTTCGGGCAGGAACGTGTCGAGCGCGGCCACCGTCTGCGAGCGGTCGCCTCCGGAGTCGTGCATCAGGACGACGGCGCCCTCGCCGCCCTTGGGCGTGGCGCGGCGGATGATCTCGTCGACGCCGGGGCGCTTCCAGTCCTCGCTGTCGGTGTTGTTGACGACGGTGAGATAGCCGCGGCTGCCGATGTACTTCGTGACCGGCCAGGACTTGTTGTCCATCGCGTCGGAGAACGACGAGTACGGGGGACGGAAGAGGGAGGTGCGGATGCCGGCCGCGCCCGCGAGGGCCAGCTGGTTCTGCGAGAGCTCCCAGTCGATGCGGCTGGTGGACTGGTAGGAGAGGTCGGGGTGGTTGAACGTGTGCAGGCCGACCTCGTGGCCCTCGGCCACCATGCGTTCGACCAGGTCGGGGTAGCGCGACGCCATCGTGCCGGTGACGAAGAAGACGCCGTGGGCGTGGTGCTTCTTCAGTACGTCGAGGACCTTGGGGGTCCACTCCGGGTCGGGGCCGTCGTCGAAGGTCAGCACGAGGCGGTGGCGGGGAACGCTCAGCGTCTCCTCGTGGCCGCCTCGCGTGTCGATGACCGGGCCGCCTTCGAGGACCTTCCCGGGCACCTTGTCGGTGGCCGCGGGCGGGCGCACGCGGTGGTCGGCGAGGATCTCGCTGTGCGTGTACCCGCGCAGCATCAGCATCGCCATCAGGGCGACCAGGAGGAGTGAGGGCAGCAGATAGCGCAGGGGGAGTCTGCGCCGCCGGGCGGTGCGCGACGCCTTGGCGCGACGCCCTTGGGCACGACGCCCTTGGGCACGACGGGGCCGACCGCGCCCGTGCCCTGCCGGACCGGTGCGGCTGTTGGTGCGGGAGTTCATTGCTGTGCGCCCTCCGAGGGCTGCTGGTCAGCGCTTTGCGGGGACTGGTAGCCGACCGTCTGGGCGCTCGTCTGCGGGGACTGCTGGTCGGCGGCGGTGTTCATCACGGGGACTTCGCCGCCGCCTCCCGCGCCGCCGCTGGAGGACTCGGTGGGGTCCGGATCCGTGGGCGGATCCGTCGGTTCCGTCGGGTCCGGGTCCGGGTCGGGCGTGGTGGGCCTGTCCGTGGGGCCGGGATCGCCGCCGTCGTCCGTCGGGTCCGGGTCGGGCTTGCCGTCGTCCGTCGGGTCGGGGTCGGGCGATTCGCCGGGCTTGCCGGTGGTGTCGCCGGGCTTCGTGGCGTCGGCGGGGTCGCGGCCGCCGGGCGCGGGTGCGGTGCCACTGGCGTCCGTCGCGCCGGGCGACGGCGTCGCGCCGGGCGAGGCCGATGGGTCGGCCGAGTCAGCCGGGCCGTCGGGTGTGTCCACCTGGCTCGCGGGCTTGTCGTCCTTGGGCTTGATCGGCAGCCAGGGCGCGTTGGAGTTCCCCGAGAGCAGGGTGCTGACGATGATCACCGCGTAGACGGCGCAGGCGATGCCCACGATCACGCCGATGCGGCGGTACCTCCGGCTGCGGCGGCCCGTCTCGTCGACGAAAACCGGCCCGTCCGGCGCGTCCTGGTCACTCCCGGCGGAGAGATCCGCCAACTGTCGCCCCACCCCGTCGATCTGAACGGTGACCTCGTTCGGATCATGGGTGTGTTCCGGTAGGGCATCTTCTCGCCAATTGTCCATGCGTACGCGCAACCCCCCACATAACCTGTCTCGGGCGCGCACGACTCCGGGCAACTTGCCGTCCGGACCGGGCCCCCACCCGATCCGAGCGCCCCCCTACCACACCGCGCCCGGACTATGAATGTAGCGCACGGCGGCGACAGTCGTACTAATCCGTCAGTCCAGACTCATCATGATGAGTGCATCTGTGGCCGGAACCCATCCGTCTTCGGGCCTGCGGAGCCATCCCTCGGCGGCGGCGAGTTCGGCGGCGGCCGAGCGCAAAGCATCCACTCCCGGATGCACAAGGCCCTTTCGCCACACAAGAGACACCGGTGACAGGGGAACGGGGTCGGTCAAGGGGCGGAGCACGGCACCGGGCATGGCCGGAAAGTCCACGACGACGAGGACGGGGTTCCGGTTCTTGGCCATGATCCGCCCGAACTCCTCCTTGCCGACCGCGAGCGGCGCGGGCGGCGCCACCTCTATCCCCCGCCCCGCGAAGAGCCGGTGCGCCAGATCGGTCCACTCCAGCGTCCGGTGATTGCCGGCGCCCGCGTACACGCTCTCCCCGGCGAGCGCGTCCAGCGGCACCGCGTCGAGCTCGGCCAGCGGATGGCCGAGCGGCAGCAGCACCGCCATCGGCTCGTACCGCACGGGCTGGTGGTCGAGCCGCGCCCGCAGCGCCGGTTCGAGCCCCGCGTACCGCCCGAAGGACACATCGAGCCGCCCCGCGTCGATCTCCGCCGCGGCCCAGGTGAGGCCGCTCTCGAAGCGGGCCATCAGCTCGCAGTCGGGGGCGAGTTCGCGGGCCCGCTCCAATATCCGCCCGAAGACGAGCCCGGGGCTGTTCAGGTCCACGAGCAGCGGCCTGGCCGAAGCGGCCGCGCCGCCGCGGTCCCGAGGGAAGGCGGCCGCCAGATCGTCCTGCGCCTCCAGGACCCGCCGCGCGTACGGCAGCAGCCGCTCCCCCTCCGCCGTCAGCGTGACCTGCCGCGTCGTACGCGCGAAGAGATCGGCGCCCAACTCCCGTTCCAGGCGCCGCACATCACGGCTCAGCGCCTGCTGGGCGACGTACAGCCTGGCGGCGGCCCGGGTGAAGTGCAGCTCTTCGGCGACGACCACGAAGGCGCGCAGGAGGCGCGGGTCCACCAGGTCGCGTACGTCGCGTGCGGGCGGCCCCACCAGGTCATGAGATGTACGAGGCTCTCCGGTCACCCCGGGAACTTACAACGCAGGTGCGTGAATGGGCATCCAGAAGGTGTTGGACCGGGCGCCGCCACCCCGGTGATGGTGATCCCATGCCGCCCGCCGAACACCCCCGCCGCATCCCCTACGCCCGCCTCTTCCGCATACCCGGAGCCGTCGCCTTCACCGTCGGCAACCTCATCGCCCGCCTCCCCATGGGCATGTTCAGCGTGAGCGCCGTCATCATGATCGCCGGGGCGCGCGGTTCGTACGCGCTCGCCGGCGCCGTCACCGCGACGGGCCTCGCCGCGACCGCCGTCGTGGCCCCCTGGACGGCGCGCCTGGTCGACCGCCACGGCCAGGCGCGGATCGCCGTGCCCGCCACCGCGATCGCCGCGCTCGGCTCGCTCTCGCTGCTGCTGTGCGTGCGCTACGGAGCGCCCGACTGGACCCTGTTCGCCTCCTACATGGCGACGGCCACGACGCCCAACACCGGCGGCATGTCCCGGGCCCGCTGGGCGCATCTCCTGAAGGGCGACGCGCGGGCCCTGCACACCGCCAACTCCTTCGAACAGGCCGCGGACGAGCTGTGCTTCATGCTCGGCCCCGTCCTCGCGGCCTTCCTGTGCGGGGCGTTCTTCCCGGAGGCGGGCACCCTCGTGGGCGTCGTCCTGCTCCTGACGGGCGTCCTGCTCTTCGCCGCCCAGCGCACGACGGAACCGCCGCTCCAGGAACGTGACTCCACGAAGGAGAAATCGCCCCTCCACGCGCGCGGGATGCCGCCCCTGCTCGCCGCGTTCCTCGCCACCGGCGCCGTCTTCGGCTCGATGGAGGTCGTGACGATCGCGTACGCCGACGCCCAGGGCCACAAGTCCGCCGCGGGCGCGATCCTCGCCCTGCAGGCGGCGGGCTCCTGTGCGGCGGGCCTTCTCTACGGAGCGGTCGGACCGCGCGGTTCGCTGCGCCGCCGCCAGATCCTCTGCGCCACCGCGATGGCGCTCCTGATGACCCTCCCCCTGCTCGCCGCCACGCTCACAGGATCGCTGTTCGTGCTCGCCGGGGCCCTCCTGATCGCCGGGATGGCGACCGCCCCGACGATGGTCACCGGCATGACCATCGTCCAACAGCTCACCCCCGAGGGGCGGTTGAACGAGGGCATGACCCTCGCCGTGACCGGCCTCCTCGGGGGCATCGCCTGCGGCGCGGCGGGCGGCGGCTGGGTGGTGGAGCACCTGAGCGCCACCACGGGTTACGCGGTCCCTGTCACCGCCGCGTGCTGCGCGCTGCTGCTCAGCAGCGTGCGGGCTTCCGCCACGAGCACTCCAGGTCGCCGCTCGGCTCGGCAGCACGCTTCGCACGCGGCTTGACCGACACGGCCTTGTCCTCGGTCGACTTGGCGAGCGTCACCACGATCGCGTCCTCCAGGGCCTTCACCGAGGAGGGCAGGTAGTTGTTGAGGACGATGCTGAACACCAGCTCACGTCCGCCCGCGTCCTTCACGTATCCCGAGAGCGCGGACGCGCCCGTCAACGACCCTGTCTTGGCATGGACGTTGAGTGCCGCCGGGGTCCCGCACATCCGCGAGCGCAGGGTGCCCCCGACGAACTTGTCCGGGGCGCAGGCGACCGGCAGCGACTTGTACCAGTCGGCGTACCAGGGCTCGCCCTTCGCGGAGAGAAGCAGTTTGATCAGCTGATCGGCGGGGACGTTGTCCTTCCTCGAGAGCCCGGAGCCGTCGACCTGGCGCAGCTTGCCCGGATCGACACCGGCCGTCTTCAAGTAGCCCCCGATGGCGGCGATTCCGTCCGTCCAGTTTCCGGACCGACCCGTCGACTCGTACCCCATCGTCTTCGTGAGGTTCTCCGCGTGCATGTTGTTGGAGAGCTTCATGAAGGGGATCATCAGCTCCTTCAGCGGCATGGAGTCGTGCTTCGCCAGCTGCCGCGCGCCCTTCGGTGTCGCGATCCCCGCCTTGGTGGGTCCGCTCACCCGCACGCCGTGGGCGGCGAGCGCGTCCCGGAAGATCGCGGCCGCGTAGCCGGTCGGCTCCCAGACGGCGATCCACTCCTTGGTGGCGTCGCCGCCCACGGGGACGGTTCCGGTGACGGTGATGGTGTTGGTGCCGTGCTCGCGCTCGATGGTGAGCGTGTCCTCGCCGCCCGCGGCGACTGTCTCGGCACTGATGTCGACGTCTACGTAGTCCGTCTTCGGGGACACCGTCACCTTCGGCTTGTCCCCGGCCTTCGCTCCGGGCGTGGCCTCGACGATGACTGTTCCGGTGTCGTAGTCGGTGTCCGGTGCGACGCTCAGTGCGGAGATCTGGGCGGCGTAGTACGCGAATTCGTCGTCGCCCGCCCAGGTGTCACCGATACGCCGGTCGTCGAACCGGGTGTCGTCGGCGACCAGACGCCCCGAGACCCGCCGGACGCCCGCGTCGGCGATCTTCGCGGCGAGCCGGTCGTAGTCCTCGGCGAGCGTCGTCGGATCGCCGGTACCGCGCAGATACAGATCGCCGGAAAGCACGGGTCCGTTCTGCTTGCCGTCGCTCAGGACATCGGTGGTGAAGCGGTGGTCGGGGCCGAGCCGCTCCATGGCGGCCGCCGATGTGAGGAGTTTGGTGTTGGACGCGGGCATCAGGCGCCCGCTGGGCAGGTGCTGATAGAGCACGTCGCCGGACGTGGCGTCGGCGACCACGACGCTCGCGGCGCCGCCCTCCATCCGGGGATCTCCGAGGATGGCGTCGATCGCCTCGGGCAGTCCGCTGCGGTCGGAGTCCGCCCCGGCCGGGGCACTCAGCGAGAGGGAGGCCGCCGCGAGGCCGAGCACGGCGGGCCAGATCCAGTGGCGCATACGGGTGTTGACGCGTCTCACGGGTCTACTCATGACCCAGGAGCATCCCCCAAGGCAGGCCCGTACAACAGGGGGCCACGCTGCCGACGGGGCGGAAGCCGCCACACCCCTTCAACAGTTTGTGTAAGCTCCTGTCGCTTCATCAGCCCACGAGGGGAGACCTCTTGCACAAGCGCCCCGTCTTAGCCGCACTCATAGCCGCCGGAACACTGGCCCTCCTGTCCGGCACCCCGGCCCAGGCCGCCGAATACCACTCGGCGCTGAAGGTCCGCGGAATCCAGTACGACGCACCCGGCCGGGACTCCAACAGCTGCTCCTCGGGAAACACCGACGCGGAGTACCTGACGATCAAGAACTACTCGTCATCGGCGACCATCAACCTCAAGGGTTACGTCGTCAAGGACGCCACCGGCAATCGCTTCACCTTCACCGCGAGCCACACCCTCCAGCCCGGTGACTACGTGAAGCTCCGCGGCGGCGACGGCACCGATTCCGACCGGCGCAACGTGGTGTACCGCGACAGCTGCAATTTCCTGTGGAACAACGACCGCGACACGGTCTACCTCTACAAGCCCTCCGGCAGCCGCTCGGATGTCCACGCCTACACCAAGCGCGGGTCCGACGCCGACGGCAACGGCTACATCCGCTACCACCGCTGACCGCATGAAAAAGACCTCCGGCCCGCGAATGATCTCGCGGGCCGGAGGCCTACAACAGGGATGGTGGAGATGGCGGGAATCGAACCCGCGTCCAACGGTGCAAAAGGAGGGCTTCTCCGAGCGCAGTTCGCTTCGATTTTCTCGGCCCCGGTGATCTCGCGAACAAGTCTCCGACGGGCCCAGTCACTGTTTGATTTCCCATCGAACCCCGTGACCGGGCTTGATGGTTTAGTTCCCTAAATTATGCCAGGATCCGGGTCGGGAACACCCCCGGGCTGACACCCATTAAGGGTCCTTCACTCACTGCTTATTAGGCAGCGAGGGCGAAGGACTGGGAATCGCTCTTAGAATTGGCGATTATTGGTTGCGACATGTGGTTTACGAGATCATTGTCGCTTCCTCGGCTCGCTTCCCCTGCTTCGACATCCGCTGTCGAAACCGATCATCCCCATGTTGTCACTCTTGAATTAGATACTGCTCAATGCTTGCCCCTGCTGTGAGGGGCAAGGCCCATCGTACGTGACCAACGCACGACGATGCCAGCCAATTCCTGGCGACCTCAGGCGGCGGGCACCTCAGGCACCGCGCTGGCGCCGCTTGACCGCCGCGATCGCGCGGTTCGTCTCGCGGGTGTCCTGCTTCTCGCGCAGCGTCTGCCTCTTGTCGTACTCCTTCTTGCCCTTGGCAAGGGCGATCTCGACCTTGACCCGGCTGTCCTTGAAGTACAGGGACAGGGGCACGATCGTGTGACCCGTCTCCTGCGACTTGGACTCCAGCTTGTCGATCTCCGCCCGGTGCAGCAGGAGCTTGCGCTTCCGCGTGGCGGAGTGGTTGGTCCAGGTGCCCTGCACGTACTCGGGGACGTGGATGTTGTGCAGCCACGCCTCGCCGTTGTCGATCTGCACGAAGCCGTCCACCAGGGAGGCCCTGCCCATCCGCAGCGACTTGACCTCGGTGCCCATCAGGACGAGGCCGCACTCGTACGTGTCGAGGATGTGGTAGTCGTGCCGCGCCTTCTTGTTCTGCGCGACCATCTTCCGGGTGGGGGCCTTCTCAGCGGCCTTCGCGGCCTTGCGCTTTACCTTTTCCTTCGCCATAGTGCGGCCATTTTCGCACTACGAGGGGGGTCCGAGGCCAGTCAATACTGTCTCGGCCCGGATCTCCGCCCCGCCGTCGACCTCCAGATCGGGGGTGATGCCCTGCCCGTCGACCGCGCGCCCCGAAGGAGTGCGGTAGTGCCCGACCGTCAGCTCGGCGACCGAGCCGTCGGGCAGCCGGCTCGGCATCTGGACCGAGCCCTTGCCGAAGGTCTTAGATCCCACCACGACCGCCCGGCCGCGGTCCTGCAGCGCCCCCGTGAGCAGTTCAGCCGCGCTCATCGTGCCGCCGTCGACCAGCGCGACCACGGGTCTGGACGTGTCCCCGCCCTGCTCGGCGTGGAGCGCCTTCTGCCGGCCGCGCACGTCGTACGTCGCCACCAGGCCGCCGTCGACAAGCCCCGACGCCGCGGTGACCGCCTCCGACACAAGCCCTCCGGAGTTCCCGCGCAGATCGAGCAGGATCCCGGCGCCCGCGGGGGCCTCGCGCACCGCGGAACGCACCCGCTCGCCCGACCCCTTGGTGAAGGCGTCGACCTTGATCAGTACGGCGCCGCCCGCGAGCCGGGTCACCGTGACGGGGTCCGTGGAGAGGCGGGCCCGGCGCAGTGTCTCGCTCCACGCGCGCGTGCCCCGCTCCAGTCCCAGCATGACGGGCGTGCCCGCGCGGTCGCCGCGCAGCAGGGACACCACCTCGGTGACGGGGAGCCCCGCCACACGCCTGCCGTCGATGCTCGTGAGCGCATCGCCCTCGCGTACGCCGGCCTGGTCGGCGGGGCCGCCGCGCTGGACCCGGGACACCTCGATGCGCCCGTCGGCCGCGCGCCTGGCCCACAGGCCGACTCCGGTGTAGGCGCCGTCGAGGGCCTGCTCGAACTCCTGGAACTCCCCGGGGGAGTAGACCGAACCCCAGCGGTCGCCGCTGCGGCTGACGGCGTCCTCCGCGGCCTTCTTGCCGGACTTGCCGTCGGCCATCGCCTCGGCGGCGGCGTCGGCCGCTTCGTCCGCGGTGTCGCCCGCTTCGCCGGACGAGGCGACGGAACGGGTGGCCGGGGAGGGCGACTTCCGGCCCTGTTCGGCGCCTTCGCTCCAGGATCCGGTGGCCGCGCCGGTGGCGAGCACGCTCGCGAAGACCAATGTCAGCGTGGCCCCGCGGCGGATGCGGCGGGGCCCGGAGAGCCGGTCGCAGAACCGGGCGGGGCCTGACATGCCGGTGAGTCTAGGACAACGAAGGGCGCCGTACGGCCGGTTGGACCGTACGACGCCCTTACGCGCAGGCGGGTCTTGTCACACCTTGAGGTACTTGCGCAACGCGAAGAACGCGGCGAGCGCGGGCATCAGCAGACTGATGGCGAGCACCAGCGGAAGCTTCGCCAGGACCGCGTCCCACCCGATGAACTGGATCAGATTCAGCTTCTCGGAGAGCGCGAGACCGTGGTCGATCATAAAGTAACGGCCCACGAGGAGCATGCCGCAGGCGACACCGCCACCGATGAGCCCGGCGACGGCGGCCTCCATGATGAATGGCATCTGGATGTAGAAGCTGGACGCGCCGACGAGCCGCATGATGCCGGTTTCACGTCTACGGCTGAACGCCGAGACACGCACCGTGTTGACGATCAGCATCAGCGCGACGACGAGCATCAGCGCCATCACCGCGAGCGCCGCCCAGTTCATGCCGTTCAGGAGCTCGAAGAGGTTGTCCAGGACGCCCTTCTGGTCCTGCACGGACTGCACGCCGTCACGCCCGGAGAAGGCGGTCGCGACCACCTTGTACTTCTCCGGGTCCTTCAGCTTGATGCGGTACGACTCCTGCATCTGGTCGGGCGTGAGCGAGCTGGACAGCGGCGAGTCGCCGAACTGCTCCTTGTAGTGCTTGTACGCGTCGTCGGACGACTCGTACGCGACCTTGTCCACGACCGGCATCTTCTTCAGATCCGTACGGATCTGTTCCTTCTGCTCGTTCGTGACCGCGCCCTTGGCACACTTGGGGTCCTGCTCGGCGTCGGCCTTGTTGCAGAGGAAGATCGAGACGTTGACCTTGTCGTACCAGTAGCCCTTCATCGTGCTCACCTGGTCGCGCATGAGCAGCGAGCCGCCGAACAGGGCGAGCGAGAGGGCGACGGAGACGATGACCGCGAAGGTCATCGTGAGATTGCGGCGGAGACCGACGCCGATCTCCGACAGGACGAACTGGGCGCGCATGGCTCCCTTTCAGTGGATCAGTGCTGTGGATCAGTACGGGTCGTCAGTGCTGGTAGCCGTAGACGCCGCGCGACTGGTCGCGGACGAGACGGCCCTTCTCCAGCTCGATGACCCGCTTGCGCATCTGGTCCACGATCTGCTGGTCGTGGGTCGCCATGACGACGGTCGTGCCGGTCCGGTTGATCCGGTCGAGCAGCTTCATGATGCCGACCGAGGTCTGCGGGTCGAGGTTGCCGGTCGG
Organism: Streptomyces sp. MZ04; assembly: GCF_004684775.1. Classification (GTDB taxonomy): domain Bacteria; phylum Actinomycetota; class Actinomycetes; order Streptomycetales; family Streptomycetaceae; genus Streptomyces. The sequence goes on along the minus strand of NZ_SRIC01000199.1, from coordinate 3,191 downwards.
CTCGTCCGCGATGAGGAGCTTCGGGCGGTTGACGAAGGCTCGCGCGATCGCCACCCGCTGCTGCTCACCACCGGAGAGCTCGCCGGGCATCCGGTCCTCCTTGCCGCCGAGGCCGACGAGGTCGAGGACCTGGGGCACGGACTTGCGGATCTCGCCGCGGGACTTGCCGATGACTTCCTGCGCGAAGGCGACGTTCTCGCCGACGGTCTTGTTCGGAAGGAGTCGGAAGTCCTGGAAGACGGTGCCCAACTGGCGCCGCATGTGCGGCACCTTGAAGTTGGAGAGGCGGGCGAGGTCCTTGCCGAGGACGTGCACCTGGCCGTGGCTGGTGCGCTCCTCGCGGAGGACCAGACGCAGGAAGGTGGACTTTCCGGAGCCGGACGATCCCACCAGGAAGACGAACTCGCCCTTCTCGATCTCCAGGGAGACGTCCCGGAGGGCGGGCCGGGTCTGCTTGGGGTAGGCCTTGGAGACGTTGTCGAATCGGATCACGGATGCACCACGGGTAGCCGGGGGTAGGTGTGCGTGACCCTACGCGAAGGCGGTGCGCGAGCGCAGTCAGCGTCCTGAGTTGCGCGAATTGTCGCGGATTTACCACGGAACAGATCAGTCGGAAACCGACTGTGCCGGGCGGGCCGCGCCGAAATCCGTGGAAGCTGGCACAGTGGAAGGGGAACGGTTGGGTTCCCCCTAGCGTTGGGCAGGCTGTGACTGTGCGGGAGGAGGAGCGCATGACCTATGACAGGTTGGTGTGCGCGAACTGCGCGGCGCCCGTCAGCGAAGGCCGCTGCCCCGTGTGCCGGGCCAATCGCGAGCGCATGCAGCAGCAAGAGGGGCCGTTCGGCGGCCTCAGCCCTGCGGCCCTGATAGGGGTCCTCGTGGTGCTGATCGCGGCGATGGCGCTGCTGGCGCACCAGACCGCTTAGCGCGCCAGGGGCGCGTCAGGACACCCAGAAGGGCCCGGAGCCGAGCTCCGGGCCCTTCTGACGTACGTCGCGTACATCACGTACGCGTACCGCGTGCCCTGGATCAGGCAGCGGCGCCGCGGTTGCCGACGAAGCGCGGCAGAACGCGGAAGCCGATGCCGCCGGCGATCATCGTCGCGGCGCCGATCAGCAGGAACGTGGTCTCGGCGGCGCCCGTCTCGGCGAGCTCGCCCTTGTCGGCCTTGTCGCCGCCCTGCTCGACCGGGGTGGAGCCCGTGTCGGTCAGGCTGTCCTTGCCCTTGCCCTGCTCGACGGGGTTGGAGCCGCCGTCGGGGTCGTTGTCGTTACCGCCGGTGCCGTTGCCGTTACCCGGGTCGCTCGGGTCCTCGGTGGGCTCGCCCGTCGGGTCCGTGGGGTCCGTCGGCCCGGTGGTGGGCTCGGTCGGCTCCTCGGTGGGCTCCGTGGGCTCCTCGGTGGGCTCGGTCGGCTCCTCCGTCGGCTCCGTGGGCTCCTCGGTGGGCTCCGTCGGCTCCTCCGTGGGCTCCGTCGGAATCTCCGTCGGCTCCTCGGTGGGCTCGTCGTCGTCATCGCCCAGGCCGACGTCGACGCCGATGCCGTTCTCGTCGGCGTTGGCGTGGACGCCCGCACCGCCGAGCTCGACGCCGACGTCCAGGGCCGAGGCGGCACCGGCGGCGGTCAGCGAAGCACCTGCGGCGATCACCGCACCGGCCGCTATCCGTGCCACGCGGATCCGCGTCTTCTTGGTCATCTGGCTGCTACCCCCAGTAGCTGAATCGTCAGTGAGGCAGCGTCCGGGACTGCGTTCGCCGGGGGCGCTGGATCGGCCCCCACAGATCACACGCGTCCCAGAGATACGCATGCCGCTCGCTAGCCTTTCCACTTTTCATGACAGCGTCAAGGTCGTTGCGGGCGCGATGTCTGGAATGGGATCAGTTGACCGGCGTACGGAGATGTGACTGTGACGTAAGAGGCACAACAAAGAGCAACTGCCGCCACATGGGCAGCAGTTGCCTTGTCGATAAAGCGGCGCGAGCGCCTTTCGCTACTTCTCCTGCTGCTTGCGCCAGCGAATTCCGGCCTCGAGGAAGCCGTCGATCTCGCCGTTGAACACGGATTCCGGGTTGCCCACCTCGAACTCCGTACGCAGGTCCTTCACCATCTGGTAGGGGTGCAGGACGTACGAACGCATCTGGTTGCCCCAGGAGTTGCCGCCGTCACCCTTGAGGGCGTTCATCTTCGCCTGCTCCTCCTGGCGGCGGCGCTCGAGGAGCTTGGCCTGGAGGACGTTCATCGCGCTCGCCTTGTTCTGGATCTGCGAGCGCTCGTTCTGACAGGAGACGACGATGCCGGTGGGCAGGTGCGTCAGGCGGACCGCGGAGTCGGTCGTGTTGACGCCCTGGCCGCCGGGGCCCGACGAGCGGTAGACGTCGATGCGGAGCTCGGACTCGTCGATCTCGATGTGGTCGGTCTGCTCGACCACCGGGAGGATCTCGACGCCGGCGAAAGACGTCTGGCGGCGCCCCTGGTTGTCGAACGGCGAGATGCGGACGAGACGGTGGGTGCCCTGCTCGACGGAGAGCGTTCCGTACGCGTACGGGGCCTGGACGGCGAAGGTGGTCGACTTGATGCCGGCCTCTTCCGCGTACGACGTCTCGTAGAGCTCCGTCTTGTAGCCCAGCCGCTCGGCCCAGCGCAGGTACATGCGCTGCAGCTTCTCGGCGAAGTCGGAGGCGTCCACGCCGCCGGCCTCCGCGCGGATGGTGACGAGCGCCTCACGCGCGTCGTACTCACCGGAGAGGAGCGTGCGCACTTCCATCTCCTCCAGCGCCTTCTTCACGGACGTGAGCTCGGACTCGGCCTCCGCGCGGGTGTCCGGGTCGTCCTCCTCCTCGGCCATCTCGAAGAGCACGCCGAGGTCGTCGATGCGCCCGCGCAGGGTCTCGGCCTTGCGCACCTCCGCCTGGAGGTGGCTCAGCTTGCTGGTGATCTTCTGTGCCGCATCCGGGTCGTCCCACAGGGACGGCGCGGCCGCCTGCTCCTCGAGCACGGCGATGTCTGCCCTCAGCTTGTCGAGGTCCAGGACGGCCTCGATCGACTCCATGGTCGAGGAGAGGGACTTGAGCTCTTCGGATACATCGACGACTGCCACGGGTCCAGCCTAACGGCTGAGCGCAAGCGGTCTGCCCTTCCGGGCGGGGGGACGGGTACGGGTGCCCCTCCCGGGGCGGGGGGACGGGTACGGGT